>JBGVAQ010000132.1:0-2168 GCA_045224775.1 Acutalibacteraceae bacterium
TGGACGAAGGCACAAAGCTTCTCTGCTAATACGTCCGTTAATATAACTCCAAAGCATACCGGTGAATATACGATATGCGTAAAGGTAAAAGACGGTGTGGGCAACATATAAAAAAGGAACTTTAATGTTACGGTTACCTGACAGATACATACATCCCATAATCCTGAATATGTAAACGGATAATAAATTCAGTTACAGTTTCTCTTATTGACAAGCTGACAAGAAAGTTCTGATACTGCAAAAACAGGCGGAACAACAGCTGGTGTTTTTGCTATAGCCACAGTAACCGCAGTATCCGCAGCATTTATCATTGTTCTTGCTAAGTCAATAAGGAAAGAAAATTAAACACACGAAACGGCAGGCGGCGTTAATGCTGTCTGCCGTTCTGTATTATACCCGAAAACAGTATATTTTCGGGTTGTATTATTCTCTATTGCTTTGTTAAGTCTGATACTTTAATGTCATCCTGAGCGAAGCGAAGGATCTTTAAAGATTCCTCACTACGTTCTGAATGACAAGGTTTACAAGTTTTAGATTTTATCAAATACTATTCTCTTTTCTCTATTCACTAAAGAAAAAGGAAAATGTTTATGTACAATGAAAGTCCGTAAAAATTACAGCCGCAGTCAGATTGTAAGACTGCGGCTGTTTTTCTTTATAATCTTATAAACATCAGCGATGTATTGCATGGAAACACAGACCGACTGTTGACGGTCCGCAGTGACTTCCTGCCGTCGGATTTACGTCAACAAGCTCAATTCTGAGTCCGTTGCCGAATTTTTCTTCAAGAAGTCTTATAAGCTCATCTGCTATTTCGGGTGCGTCTGTATGTGCAACAATAATACGGTGCTTTTCAATGTCACTTCCAAGCTCCTCAACATAGCTTATCAGCCTTGCAAGTGCCTTGCTCCTGCCCTTTTCCTTGCCTACGCTCACCATCTTTCCTTCACTGTTCATATGTATTATTGGGCGTATTCCGAGCAGTGTACCCATCGTTCCCGCAAGACCGCTTACTCTGCCGCTGTGTTTGAAAAATTTAAGATCATCGGCAAAGAAATATACCGCAAAATGATCTGTTTCTTCCTTCGCCCATTCCAATATCTCATCGGCTGTCTTTCCTGCCTTGTAAAGATCGCCTATCTCCTCGACTATATTAAGACTGCATATAGTTATGCCCTTCGTATCTACCGAATAAAACTTTCTTTCGGGATATTTCTCTTTAAGCTCGGCTACAGCCTTGTCCATAGCTTCAAATGTTGATGTCATGGCGGCTGAAAAATGAACGTAAAGTATATCATCACCGTTTCTGAAATGCGGCTCAAAATAGCTCTTGTATTTTTCTACGCTTATACCGCTCGTATTCGGCAGAACGCCCTCTCTCAGACTCTGATAGAATTCATGTGCATCAAACTTTTCAAAATCCTCATACGGATATGTCGTTACACCGTCTATACTGTACGGCATACTTATAAGATGATAGCCGAATTTTTTCGCCATTTCAGGCGTTATATCCGTATCTGTATCTGTAAATAATTTCAGCATGTTTATCCTCCTCATTCAAGAACCAGAATATAATCATATACAGGCTGTCCGCCGTCTATCATAATGACATCTGAACGGCTGTATGCAAGCCTGAACCTTTGGTATATATCATCGCTTTCCTGCGGAGTAACGCTTTCTCCGCATATCACTATTATGATATCATATTTTCCTGCACCAAGCTTTTTGGAAAGCTCATAAAGTGCATCATTTCTGTTATCCGCACCGTTGAGTATAGTTCCATCTACAAAACCGATATATTCATCCTTATGTACACATATACCGTCCTGTTCCGTATCTCTGACAGCCTGAGAAACAGTTCCCGTCACGACTTCGCCGATAATCTCTTTCTGTTCATTAACTATATCCTCTGCACAGTCATTTTCCGTATCGAGCATCGATATTGCCGCATAGCCCTCCCCTATCGTCCTGCTCGGAATAATGCATATTTCCGCATCATCATACAGTGACGCCGCCTGCTGAGCGGTAAGTATTATGTTTCTGTTGTTGGGATATACGAATATCTTTTCCGCATTGACCTCACGGAATGCATCTATAAGCTCCTCAGCCGATGGGTTCATACTTTGTCCGCCCTCAACAACGGCATCACAGCCAAGTGATACAAACAG
>JBGVAQ010000133.1:0-2920 GCA_045224775.1 Acutalibacteraceae bacterium
GATTCTTGTTTCCATTCTTGACGAAGTCGACGTTTCTTATACTGTCATATCGTGTCGATTACACAGACTTTTACGGGGTCTCTCGACTTTGAACATCGGATGAGGACTCTCAGAAACATTGTGCAGAAAAGAATAACATTTTGACCTGCTGATATTCAGAATCACCTGCAATTGTTTCGGTGATAAAAAAACATACTCTTCATATTGTGCCGGAACATAGGGTGTTGTCATGATTAATGCCTTTCTTTATATACCAGACTCACCTCTGCCTGTGGCTGACAGGTCCATAGATTTTTATCTCCCCGCCTTCTTCATGGCCGGGCCGCGAGTTACGGAAGTCTCATTATCCCCGAAGTTGTCATGGCGAGAGGCAGGTGCCGCCTGTCTTTTTCTGCCGCTTATCGTTTGCCGGACGAATGGGCGACCGCTGTTGGCTTCGGGACTGTAGAGGTGAGCGAGTGTTCAGTTTTCAAGGTGCATCTGCATAAGGAAGCCTTCACTTATAAGAAGCCTTTGAAAACTGAAAATCTCTCGGTATTTTTTGTAGAATTATGTTTTAGATAGAAAAAGTTTTGATTTTCTTTATTAAGTGTATAAGAAGCTCCTGACGGAGATCTTCGTTGATACCTCCGTCTGTTACGCTTAAGCCATCAATCAGTGGCCGATACATAAGAATCAGCTGAACAAGAGCATCATTGTTCCCTGAGATTGCGGCTGAAAGGATTACACTGAATGCTCCATTATCCTGCTCAGTTGCTTTCATGTGAAGAAAGCGCTGCCCGAAGCTCCTGAAGGATCCGATATTTGATGCTATAGAGCTGGTGCGTGCCTTTACAGTATCCCAGCTTAGAGATTTCTGAGGGTTTCAACTGATGCACGTAAAGCATAATCAGGAGCTTTCGATACTGAGGATACAATTGATGATAGGCAAAGCATAAATCTTCGTCCTCAAAACAGAAATCAGTTTCACGGATTTCAGGTTCCGGAAAGAATGGCAGAGAGGTCTCGGGAAGAACGTCAAGAGATACAACGATATACGGTGCCTGCATCCTTGCCAGATATTTGTTTCGTTTGCGCAGCAAGGTCTTCTCCAGCCAAATAGTGAATCGACCTCGCAGCTCTTCGTCTTCATTCCTGCTCGTTTGCATGTGTTTCCTCCATGATGTATTTTGTCCCAAAGTGTAAAAATACAAGGGCTATACATTAGCCAATGCTTACTTTCAATGATAGAAAAAGCTAATCATCGCCTCTATTCAGATTTTTCGTAACCACAAAAGGCATGTTACTCATTTTCCGGAAAATCGGTTGCAAATACAGAAAAATAGATTGTTTTGCAATGCGTGACAGATAATACATCTATTCAACTGCAAACGCTGTCGAAATCCGAAGCTAAAAAACAAGCAGACAGCTCGTCGAAGCGGCGATACTGTCTGCTGTTTTATAAAATTAGGAAAATATGGACGCTCCATAACATAGAATCCATATTTGGGACATAAATGAACTGAACATACAAATTGAAGAGAATAAATATTCTTGTAAAATTTTGAAATACATAGAAGGCAAATGCACTACTTGAAAAGCTCCAGGTTTTTTATCATGATATCCAAGCTTTCATCTTCAGAAGATGCAGGGGCCACCGAGTGAAAACCGCTGTTAGAGTCTTCGACAGCCTTAGGGGGAGAGGGGGGAGCAGCATTCAGAGGCGAAACACCTGAAGAAGCAGGCGATCCAACCTTAACGAGAGCAGCGGCTGCAATTTCTGGGTGTGCTATCATGTATTGCTTCACTGCTTCTATAATGCAGGTACTCTTCAATCGCCCCAGACTTGAAAGAAACTCTCCGACCTGAATCTGATCCCCTGTAACGGCCCGAAACTGGATATTGAAACGGTACGTGTTAGCCTTTTTCATGACGTATGACCACCCTGATTCAGAATCGAACCTGCCAGCTTTTCGTACCCGCAGACATTGGCGGATGGGGAAGAAACAAATTCAGCTTTGGCTACCAGAGGCGAACTTTCAATGTAGGATCGCAGAAGGAGACTGCCTCCACCTATAAACATCGCAGGAGTCGAGCGGAGATCAAATTGGAGCTCCCGGAGTTGATTCAAAATATTTCCTGCATGTACTTTCGTAGCAGATCTGATCGTATCCTGTGCATCCATAGGCAGAATGGTGTCTTCTCCTAACAGGACAGCGCTGATATGCTCATCATCGATGTGCAGGTCATGAAGCGTATTGATCTTTCGGATTATTTCATTGTTCATCGTGATGATCCCGCATTCCAGTGAACGGCAGTATTGTAGGTCGGGTTTCCCGTTTCGCAGGAGGAGAACATCAGTCGTGTAGCCCCCGATATCAATCAGAAAGAGACGGGAGTATCCGATGGTGCTGCTGCTGTCCAGGGCTACCGCGGCGTATGCCTGGGGAAACACCAGAACCCGATTGATCGACAGCATGATCTGCCTACCTTTGTAGGAAAAGCGAATCGGCTTTTCTCGCTTGAAGTATGCAGCGAAGCATTCCTTCAGGACACCGTAGTGTTCAGGCGGGAGTCCGACTGCGAGATCAACAGACACAACAGGGGAGGTATAGCGTTTCTTCTCAAGCTCCTTTGCAATGGCAAAGAGAGTCAGGATGAAGTAGCGGTCGTCCTGTGTCTTGTCTCTCATGTAAAAGATGCGGGATTCGGAAAGCGTCCAGTACCGGCCGTCATATTCGATACAATCGTCGAGAATAGGCGGCGGAACCGTATGCTCCGCAAGCCCTGCAACAAAAGAGAAGTTTGGCGTTTTAATGGAATAGTTTCCATGATCGACTGCAATTAACATCAGCAGCACCTCCGTTTTTGTGATTCACCTTATTACACGAGGGCGATAACGGAAGTGCAACATAGGACAAGAATAAAATTTGAGAGAAAG
>JBGVAQ010000134.1:0-8994 GCA_045224775.1 Acutalibacteraceae bacterium
TCCTGTACGGCAGGGGCGGTATTAGTTTCTCTGCCCGGAGGGATTCGAACCCTCGATCTTCAGAGTCGGAGTCTGATGCATTATCCATCTGTGCTACGGACAGATATAAAACTGTAAAAATTATTTTAACATACTTTTTGCACATTTACAAGTGAAAAATAAGATGATATAATAAAAACACTGAAATTTTTGGAAGTGTTTGTATGAATATAAAAACAGGCGATATTCTTGAAATGAAAAAGCCGCACCCATGCGGAAAACCCGATAATAAAAAATTCGAGGTTTTAAGAATTGGTATGGATATAAAGATAAAATGTCTTGCGTGCGGGCATGAGGTCATGCTCCCACGCTCAAAAGTCGAAAAAAATATAAGAAAAATATTATCTGCGGAGTGAATTGTAATGGGTTACAACAGAGATGAACAGCGGAATACTCTTACTTATTCAGATGTCGGTGACGGATATCAGCTTCCGGAAAAGCATCGTACTTCATTATATCCTCCGTATGATGATAAATATTACTATACTGATGAGTCGATACCGCCCGATACCAGACAAAAGATCTATAGAGGTCTTTTTAAGGCAAAGAGCAGATTCAGCGGCAGGATACAGATATATTCTGTAAAAGGCAGCATCGCTTATGAACTGATCCTGCTTGTGTTTTTTACGGCATGCTGTGTGCTGTTTTTTGTTCAGGTCTTTGATGGTATCATGTTTGAGGTAAACTGCGAAGAAATATACGGGGAAATATCAAATGTTTATTCGTATAAAAGCCCGCAGGCTTCAAAAGCTCATTATTATGCGACTTTAAAATATGAGTATAACGGGCAGACGTACAGCGTTGACTACAGACAGGCAAATGTATATACAACCGAGGGTGTTAAAACAAAGATATATGTTGACAAAAATTCGCCCGAAAATTATCGTGTTGAATATGAGCGTGTGCAGGGTATTTCACTTATAAGTTTAACTTTGCTTTTTATCACATTCAATGTTATAGAGATCCTTACTCTGATAAAATTATGCTTTAGTATAAGGTCGGCAATACTGATAAAACGAATAAAAAGGGAACAGGGAATAACTAAAAGATAAAACCGACAGCAGGCAATAAAGGGAGGAAAAAATATGATAGACAGACTGCAAGTGTTTGAGAACAGATATGAGGAGCTTTCCGAAAAGCTTTGTGATCCGTCTGTGACTTCATCGGCAGAACTTTATACGGAGGTAATGAAGGAATATAAGGCTGTTGAGCCTATCGCACTGAAATACAGGGAATATAAAAACTCTGTTAAAGAGCTTTCGGAGGCAAGAGAGCTTTTTGAGGAGAATAAAAATGACAGTGAAATGTGTGATATGATAAGCGAGGAGATATCGGAGCTTGAAGAAAGGATACCGCAGATAGAGAGTGAACTGAGAATACTTCTTTTGCCTAAAGATCCCAATGATGATAAGAATGTTATCGTTGAGATAAGGGGCGGAGCAGGCGGAGAGGAATCCGCACTTTTTGCGGCTGTTCTGTATAGAATGTACAGTATGTATGCTGTCAAAAGAGGGTACAGGCTTGAAATACTCAACACAAATGAAACAGAACTCGGCGGTTACAAGGAAATAAGCTTTATGCTCACGGGTGAGGGCGCATATTCAAGGCTTAAATATGAAAGCGGTGTACACCGTGTACAGCGTGTGCCCGAAACCGAAACTCAGGGACGCATACACACATCTACCGCAACGGTTGCAGTTCTTCCCGAAGCCGATGATGTCGATATCAGCATAAATCCTGCCGATCTGAAAATAGATACATTCCGTTCAAGCGGTGCAGGAGGTCAGCATATAAACAAGACGGAATCCGCTATACGAATAACACATATACCGACAGGCGTTGTTGTTGAATGTCAGGATGAAAGAAGTCAGTATAAAAATAAAGATAAGGCAATGAAGGTGCTTAAATCAAGACTTCTTGAAGCAGAACGTGAACGCCGCAGCAGTGAAGTCGCTGAGGAAAGACATCAGCAGGTAGGAACGGGTGACAGGAGTGAAAGGATAAGGACTTATAACTATCCGCAGGGACGTGTTACCGACCACAGAATAGGTCTTACTCTTTACAAGATAGATGATATACTCAACGGAAATATTGATGAGATAATAGATGCGCTGATAACGGCAGACAGAACGGCAAAGTTAGAAGAAAACAGTGAAATATGATAACGGAGGGTAAATACTATGGCAATGAAGCATTATAAACTGAGATTTTTCAAGTTCAGGCTGTTTGTGATATTGATACTTGTGGTACTTCTTGTTGTACAGTTAAGGGCTATACCGGAAATGATAATGGCTAATGAGCCGCCTAAGTTTGTAAATGATTCCTATTTTGATACGATACAGCCGGGTGAGGAGATAAGCGGCAAGGTCACGCATATAGTCGGACATTTTGATGCTGACTATACCGATATCGATCAGCAGATAAACAACTATGTTGTACTGACACCGGCAAATAAGGTGATTTTGTTCAGGGCAATGGAAAATACAAAAACGGATAAAGAAATGCAAAAGCTTATGAAGGGTGAAGTCGATTCGGTAAGCTACAGGGGAAGGGCGGCTGCTATACATCCGACACGAAAGCCTGTTTTGCAGGTCTATCTGTTGTCTAATTTAGGCAACGGAGATCTTGCAGGAATAAAAATTTCTGATGTCGATGTAAGAAACATAGAGATAGATATGATCGAGCCTGAAAGCAAGATACCCGAAAAGTATATCATATTTACTGTTGTTGGAGCGGTTCTGCTTCTTATTCTTCTTGTATGGCTGTTGATAAAGCCGATCAACAACTTTATCTATAATGTACTTGTGTATAATGGAAAGATAAAGCCTGAACTGAAAATAACCAAAGCTGATCTCACCGTTGACTGTGAGGGTGAATACAAGGACGGTGCATCTGACGGATATTTCTATGTAAATACGGATTATGATGAAAACAAAGGCGGACAGAATCCTGAAGATAAAGCAGAGAAAACAGAAGAAGATGGAACGTCTGAAAATGCTGAGGGAGAGGAATATATCCCGACAGGTCCTATGAGAGCCTATGACGAGGACTTTTTCTATACCAAGGGCGCAGATGATGACGGAAACTTCTTTGTAAACAGTGAAGACGATCATTCGGATTATCACGCTAAGGATAAATATCATTATTGATGATATGAAAGGGAAAATGAAAATGGAAACGAAATTGCTTTCTGTCAGTCAGACAGATCTGGCGGCAGAGATAATAAAAAATGGCGGTCTTGTCGCTATGCCGACAGAAACAGTGTATGGTCTTGCGGCAGATGCACTTAACGGAAAGGCTGTTGCGGATATTTTCAAAGCCAAGGGCAGACCTATGGATAATCCGCTTATTGTGCATATATCCGGACTTTCACAGATAAAATGTCTTGTAAGGGAATTTCCCGAAAAAGCAATGATACTTGCAGAAAAATTCTGGCCTGGTCCGCTTACGATAATATTGCCGAAATCGGAGCTTATACCTGATGAAGTCAGCGCAGGGCTTGATACTGTTGCAGTAAGATTTCCTTCAAACGAAACGGCAAGAAAGCTTATAAGCGCATCATGTCCGCTTGCAGCACCTTCTGCCAATCTTTCGGGCAGTCCGAGCCCTACAACAGCCAAACACGTTATGGATGATATGAACGGCAGGATAGATGCCGTTATTGACGGCGGAGAATGTACTGTCGGCGTTGAATCGACTGTCATAACGCTTGCAACAGAGCCGCCAAGACTTTTAAGACCGGGCGGAATAACTCTTGAACAGTTAAGAGATGCAATAGGTGAAGTTGTTCTTGATGATGCGGTCATGAATCCGCTTAAAAGCGGCGAGCAGGCAGCAAGTCCCGGTATGAAGTACAAGCACTATTCACCAAAGGCTGATATAATATTGCTCAGGGGCAAAAGTGATGCGTTTATAAAATATGTAAATTCGCATAATGATGAAGATACAGCGGCACTGTGCTATGATGAGGAAACGGAAAGCCTTGAAGTACCGTTTATATCCATAGGCAGAGAGGATGACTATTCCGAGCAGGCAAACAGACTTTTTTCTGCTCTCAGAATGGCGGATGAAAGACATTTTAAGGTCGTATATGCGCATTGTCCAAAGCCGGAGGGCATAGGTCTTGCTGTTTATAACAGGATAATTCGTGCGGCAGGATTTGAGGTGAAAGAGCTTGAAGAATAGAGTAATAGGGCTCACAGGACAGACGGGCGCAGGCAAAAGCACTGTTTCCGCAATGGCGGAGTCTTACGGCTGTCATATAATCAATGCCGATAAAGTTGCAAGAGAGGCTACTGCAAAAAATTCGGAATGCCTGAAAAGACTTGCAGAATTTTTTGGAAATGATATAATAGACAGTAACGGCGAATGTGTAAGAAAACTGCTTGCACAAAGAGCCTTTTCATCAAGGGAAAATACAGATATGCTCAACAGTATAACACATCCTATGATAATTCGTCGTATTTCGGAATATATTGGAATGTACGGCGAGGATGAAACTGTTATCATAGATGCACCGCAGCTTTTTGAAAGCGGCTGTGATAAGCTGTGCGATAAAATAATAGCTGTGACTGCACCAAAGTCTGTAAGACTTGAGAGAATAATTATGCGTGATGGTATATCTGAACATGATGCACTTCTGAGGATAAATGCACAGCATGATGAGGAGTATTATACTTCAAGGGCTGATTTCGTTATAGATGGTTCAATGAGTATAGAGGATGTAGAAAGAAAAGTAAAAAGCATATTGGAAAAAATATCGGAGCAATAAGAAAGGATGCTTATTATGACAAAGAAAAAAATAAACATAAAAATTATTGTGAGTATAGCCGTTATAATCGTAATATTGGTGTCGGCAGCGTTTATCCTTAAAAAAGCCAATTCGGTCTATACACAGGCATCATATCCGCTTAAATATCAGAATGAGATAGATGCAGCGTCAAAGAAATACGGAGTTGATAAGTCGCTTATATACGGGGTTATAAAGACAGAAAGTAATTTTGATCCCAATGCAAAGTCTTCGGCAGGCGCACTCGGACTTATGCAGCTTATGCCCGACACGTTTGAATGGCTTCAGACATATTATAAAGATGAAAATGACTATAAATTTGAGGATCTTACCGATCCCGCAATAAATATAGACTACGGTGTTGAGCTTTTGTCGATACTCTCAAAGCGTTATGAAAACGAGGAAACAATGCTTTGTGCTTATAACGGCGGTCTCGGAAATGTTGATAAGTGGCTTGACAACAAGGACTATTCGGATGACGGAAAAACACTTAAAGTCGTACCGTTCCCCGAAACAGACAAATACCATAAGTTGGTTGAGCAGAACAAGAGCATTTATTATCAGCTCTATTTCAAAAAATAACATTTAAGGAGAGAAAGAATTATGTCAGAGGAAAAGAGTGCAGCAGCGGAATTAAAGGAAAAGCTGCTTATCAGGAAGAAAAGCGGTACAAAGAAACTCAGCAAAGAAGAACTTGCAAAGGCTGACGATTTTTGTACAGGCTATTGTGACTTTCTTAACAACGGAAAGACAGAACGTGAAGCGGTAAAGACTGCCATATCCATAGCAGAGAAAAACGGCTTTACGGAATTTGACCGTACAAAAAATTATTCCGCCGGTGATAAGGTGTATGTAAACAACAGGAACAAGGCGCTTATGCTTTGTGTTATCGGTAAAAATGGCACTAAGAACGGTGTAAGGCTCGGTATTGCACATATTGATTCACCACGTCTTGATCTTAAACCCAATCCGCTTTATGAAAGCAATGAGCTTGCATTGTTCAAAACGCATTATTACGGAGGTATTAAAAAATATCAGTGGACTGCCGTTCCGCTTGCACTTCACGGTGTTGTTGTGCTTAAAGACGGAACTGTAAAGGATGTATATATCGGTGATGACGAAAATGATCCATGCTTTGTCGTTACAGACCTTTTGCCCCATCTTGCAAATGAACAGATGACTCAGACAATGGTAAAGGCTTTCAACGGAGAGCATCTCAATGTGCTTATAGGCAGCCGTCCTTTCAGTGAGGACGAGGAAAGCGAGAATGTAAAGCTCAATGTAATGAATATACTTTATCAGAAGTACGGCTTCAAAGAGGAGGACTTCATGTCAGCCGATCTTACAATGGTTCCTGCCGCAAAAGCAAGGGATATCGGTTTTGACAGGAGTATGATAGGTGCTTACGGCCATGATGATAAGGTGTGTGCTTATCCTGCACTTATGGCGGCTGCTGACGTGAAATCTCCCGAACAGACAGTCATAACTGTTCTTACAGACAGGGAAGAAATAGGCAGCGACGGCAACACGGGAATGAAGTCAACTTATATGGTGGATTTCATATCAGACCTTGCAAAAGCTGACGGTACAGAGCTTCGTCATGTTATGGAAAAGACGATATGTCTTTCTGCTGACGTAAATGCAGCATTTGATCCGACTTATGCTTCCGCTTATGAATCGAACAATTCATGCTATGTAAACTATGGTGCGGTTATCACCAAATACACAGGCAGCGGCGGCAAGTACAGTACTTCCGATGCTTCGGCAGAATTTATGGCTAAGGTAAGAAAAATACTTGACGATGCCGATGTTATCTGGCAGACAGGTGAGCTTGGAAAGGTTGACGGCGGAGGCGGCGGTACTATCGCAAAATTCGTTGCAAACTGGAATGCTGATGTTGTTGACCTTGGTGTGCCGGTTCTAAGTATGCATGCACCGTTTGAGGTCGTTTCAAAGATAGATGTATATGAAACATACAGGGCTTTGTATGAATTTTATTCTTTTGTATGATGGCTGTCAAGGCGAAAAGCTTTATATGTGGTCGGCAGGTTGAACGTTTTTGTCGTTTTGACTGAGTGTTTTATTATACAAACTAAAGATATTGAGTAACAATAATGTAACAAAAATTATTTTATTATTGACAATCGCTGTGCTTTGTATTATCATTACTCAAGAGTGGGTTTTCCCACTTGCTTATGTTAGTGTGCGCTGAAATAAGCCAAAAACCGTGTTTTTGCAAAAATTCGTGTGCATTGATTTGTGTATCTTGACATTTACGGCGGAATTCACCGCTGTTCAGCTTAGTTTACTCATACGACTATGAGGAGTGTTGTGTTTTGAAAAAGATCGTTGTTAACGGCGGTAAACAGCTCAGAGGTGAGGTGCGTATAAGCGGTGCAAAGAATGCTGCGGTCGCAATTATCCCTGCTGTTATTCTTTCTGACGGTATATGCCGTATTGAAAATATCCCTAATATAATGGATGTCAACCTTATAGCCAATATACTTCATGAAATGGGCGCAAGAGTTAACAGGATAAATAAGACTACTCTTGAAATAGATCCTTCTTTCATAAAGAATCCTGTTGCTGACTATGATATAGTACGCAGGATGAGAGCTTCAAGCTATCTTTTAGGTGCACTTTTAGGTAAGTTTTCAAGAGCTGAAGTCGCTCTGCCGGGAGGCTGTGACTTCGGAGTAAGACCTATCGACCAGCATCTTAAAGGCTTTGCTGTACTCGGTGCGGAGCATAGTGTTGCGGCAGGTATGATAAACGTAAGGGCTGAACACCTTAAAGGCGGTCATGTTTATCTTGATGTCGTATCAGTTGGCGCAACAGTAAATATTATGCTTGCCGCTGTAAAGGCTGAGGGTAAAACTATAATAGAGAATGCTGCCAAGGAGCCGCATATCGTAGACCTTGCAAACTTCCTTAACTCAATGGGTGCGGATGTAAGGGGTGCAGGTACGGACGTTATAAAAATAAACGGTGTAAAGCATCTTAACGGTACAACTTACTCTATAATCCCCGACCAGATCGAAGCAGGTACATACATGGTAGCTGCTGCCGCAACAGGCGGAGATGTTATTCTGCGCAATGTTATAACAAAGCATCTTGAGTCGATAACCGCAAAGCTCAGGGAAATAGGTGTTCAGATAGATGAGTATGAGGATTCTGTGCGTGTACGCAGAACCGGACCGCTTAAACGCTGTAATGTAAAGACAATGCCGCATCCCGGTTTCCCGACTGATATGCAGCCCCAGATAGCTGCACTTCTCTCTATTGCAAACGGTACAAGCATCGTTACCGAGGCTGTATGGGATAACCGTTTCAGATATATCGAGGAGCTTAAACGCATGGGTGCGGTTATTTCCGTTGACGGTAAGGTTGCTGTTATCGAGGGCGTTCAGGAGCTTAACGGTGCGCCTGTAAAGGCTACAGACCTGAGAGCAGGTGCTGCTATGATTATCGCTGCACTCGCTGCAAAGGGTACAACCTATATAGAAGATATCGACCATATCGAGAGAGGCTATGAGGATGTAGTTGAAAAGTTCTCTGCACTCGGTGCTGATATCCGTATAATCTATACCGATGATCCCATCAATGTAAAAAAAACGGCATAGATGACGAAAAGGAATAAATATTCACATCAAAGGTACTGTTGCTTTGGAACAGAGTGACTGTACCTTTGATTTTTGTAAAAAATCTTATTAAGGTGTGGTGAATATGACAAGATTATGCCCGCTTTTCAGCGGCAGTTCCGGCAACAGCTATTATACAGGCTCTGCAGGTGAGGGCATACTCATAGACTGCGGAAAAAATGCAAAGCAGATAGTAAATGCCCTTGCGGATAATCAGCTTGATATAAAAAATGTAAGTGCAATATTCATCACACATGAACATATCGACCATTCAAGTGCTCTGAGAGTGCTTGCTTCAAAATACAAAATAAAAGTCTATGCGTCCGAGGGTACGATAAACGCACTGGAAAACAAAGGGCTTATAAATGAAAAGGTGGATATTTCCCCGATAACATCCGATGGTGTGGATGCGGCAGGAATGTTTATAAAGCCTTTCCGTATCTCACATGACTGCTGTGAGGGCTTTGGATTTACTGTTGAAAGCAGCGACGGCAGGCGTACTGCTTTTGCGACTGATACGGGTAT
>JBGVAQ010000135.1:0-3913 GCA_045224775.1 Acutalibacteraceae bacterium
TTCTATTGATAATTCGGATACAGAGGATTCATCAATAGCACTTTCGCTTGAATATTGAGGCAAATCGTTAGATGCCGGCTGGCAAACAGCAATAAATACAGAAATTAAAGTAATAACGAACAGCAGTAAAATCAACAAACTTCCTTTTGATTGTATTCTATTTATTCTCATTGATAATCCCTCCTATTATTATTATGCGTGATTTTTTGTTATATCGTGCATAATAATAATAGAAACTTTTTTAAGGAAGTGATTTTATGGCCGAATTTACAAAAGAACAGATTAAAGCAATCGCTTTCAGAGATTTTATTACGGATCTTTTTACAGAAGCACCCATGGCAAACAATCTTTCAGATGATAAAGCTTCTAATGTAAAAGATAAAATCCTGGATTCCGAAAGCAGCGGAAAAGGATTCAGACAAGAAGTTAATGCTTTTGTCAGTAATTTCAGCAGTTTAAAAGATGGCATCAAAGATACAGACGGGCATAGAGCAATAGGCAGCCATCTTGCTGAACTGGATGATACATCTGGTTTATATAAGCTCTGTTCTGATTATTATAGCCATACTACAAGAGACATTGACGGGCCAAACAAATCTACAGTACAATCTGATTTCAAGGAATACTTCGGGAAAAAGGGTGATTTCCAGAGTGACCTTCAGAATTATAGGGAACACAAGGACGAAATAGCAGGAGTTTCTTTAAAAGATGTGTCTATTAGTGAATCAAATATGCCGGACATTGAAATACTCGAAAATGATGAAGTGCCTGAACTTACACAAGAAGAGATTGACGCTATCAATGCATCTCTGAATGAAAATGAACTTGAACCCGAAGTATATGATTATAATGAATATCCAGAACCATCGTTTGAAACACAAGAAATAGATATTGCAGATATTATTGAGTCTGAATCGAAAGGAAATGAGATTGTTATATCTGATAATCAAGAGACACCAGCCCAAGATGAAGAACCAAAAACCTCAATAGCAAAAATAGATAATGTAATTAAGGGCTATGAAAAAATAGAGGAAACAGTTGGATTGACAGATGAACAATCTGCAATCAAGTCAGATTTAGAAGAAATAAAGGGTAGAATAGAGGGCAATACTTATACGACTTCTGATATAGAATATGCAAACAATGTTTATAGACAACCTGAACTTACATATAATGGTCTATCTGTAACAGACAGGGATGTAAAAACTGGAACTGTATCGCTTGATAACGGGGAAGAAAGAAAAGCAATCATACAACCAATATATGATAAGAACAAAGAAACCGGAAGGTTTGAAGCACAAGGCTTTATTTGTTCTTTCAAACCTGACGATACTCAGACAGTCAAAATGCTTGTAGGAGCAGATTTCAAAGTTGTTGCATCCACAAATGATCAATATACAATACGGGGAATCAAAATTGATGATAAGATCAATATATCAAGCAGAATTGACAGCGGACTATTGGATCGGTACGAAGCTAAAACAATCAGTGTAATAAGCAGAATTGAAAATGATGTTAAAGGGGAACTTGCAGCTACACAAAAGGCTGCTCCCGGTTTGAATGAAGATCCAATTGCAACTAAAGCGAAAGCTTTATCTGCTCAGTTAGAAATGATGAAAGAAAAAGTTCCTGGATCCACTCCTAATGAACGATTTACGTCTTCTGTTGAAAGGGCTGATCAAATATCTGCCGTCAAACAAGATGTTGATGCTTTCAAGACGGATTATGCAGATAAAAAAGAAATTATTGAAAGCGTTAATGCCCAGATCGACAATTATAAGGAAAAAATTGATTCTCTTTCAACAGAAGTAAGACCCATTGAAAACATTGGAAGAGGAATTGAAAGATTAGAAGCAAAACTTGAACAATTCGGATCTTCTGCAGTATCATCTGAAGACAAAGAAAAGATCGAGTCGGCTCTCAGCGGACTCTCAGAATGTAAAGAACGATTATCAGTGCAGAGTGCTTATATAGATGAAGGTAAGGCAGCTGTTACTTATGATGTACAAAAATCGTGGACAGAAAAAGAAAGCCCTGTATCAGCATCTGAACTCCGGGAGGCTCAGAATGCGCTAAATGGCAGAGAACAAGGAATTTCGTATGAATTAAATTCAAAAATATCTGCAGCTTCCGATCTTATAACAAGCTTAAAAGAGCAATATCCTGATATTGATAAAGAACGAATGTACATTGACAAAGATAACAATATGAAGATCAATGTTGATGCAGACAGAAAATCAGATGAATTCAAAATAGGATTACGTCAAGATATTAAAGAACTGCGTGAAACTAACCCAAATATTGGATTCAAAAACGGAGTGGATACATTTAATTTGCATTACCCTCAAACAGTATCGAACATTACGATAAACGGAGAACCCTTTATTGATCGCAGGGTAGAATATATGGTCAAGGTTTCGGGAGATGATGGAAAAGAACAGACAGAATATAGAACAGCAATGATTGACAGAGAGGATCAGTATGGAAATCATGATTATTATGATTCAAACGGAAAACTGTTTTGTCAAGTCACGAATGATGCCGACCATCCTTCAACAGCAAATATCGGTGATCAATATGTAGACAATAAACATAACATTGTAGATGAGGTATCTGCAAGAAATCCGGATATAGTTACCTATACTAAAGATTGTGTTGACCTCAAATACGACCAGGCTATCGCTAGAAGTCAGACTGAATGCAGTTTTATAGGTCCTGCTTTACGAGATGAAACCAGAACATTTGACAGATCATATGAACGTCTTGATATTATGGTAAAAGCCGGGGTAATCAGCCAGGATAAGTATGATGAACTTAAAAGTAAGTTGGATACTCAATCTCAGCCATTCAGAGAATATGCTGATCAATTCAGTAGTTACGAAGAAGCTGTAAAAACAGCGGCCGATAAAAATGACTCAATGGATAGTTCTGATAAGATCAAGACTATTCATGAACTGGATACACAAGACACCTTTAAGGATAAAGCAGCTAATGAAAAAATCAGATATTTTGAGATAGATAAGGATTGTACCAACAGTAACGGAGACAAAGTGTCAGTTGTTGAGGAAATAAAAGAATTATATGATAATGGTGCAGAAAGAATCGAAGCTTACAGTGAATCCAGCACAATATCTGAAAGTGACAAGGATAAGATAGAGAAAATTACAGAACAAAATTTTTATAAAACTGAATTCGAAGAAGCAAAGAAAGATTTCCAAGCCTATGCAGGATTTGATAATCGGCTTAACTTTTCATATAATTCATACCATAAGTTTGCACTTGATTATTATGCATTCAAGTCCGGATCACTGGTAGAAGGCAAAGAAATCACCAGATCTGACATCAAAAAAGATGTTGTAATGATGGTGGAAGACATCCAATCCGGAAAACTGTTAGTTGAAATGATAGGGGAAAAAGTTCTTGGAGACAGAACAGTTATTGGAGAAGACGGGAAAGCATATACTGTTGATAATGACGGAAACAGAACAGAGGTTGATCCGGAAAAGCATAAGTTTTATGTGCAGGAGTTTGAAAAAGCTCAGGAGGATTATCTGCGCTTTGAGGGTAAATTAGATGGGAAAGATGAGGATAAAAATAGCAAGGACTTCAATGTATGGACTGATACTAAGATGCCTATTGCTCTGAAGGAAACTATTGGGTTTGACTCTCTTCATAAGTTCAATTATTATTATTATGCTTATAAATCAGGTGCTACTATTGATGGTAATCCTGTTTCTAAAGAAACTGTTATAGGAAGTGCATTTCGTTTGATAGACGATATTGTTAATCATCCGGAAAGATTGCTCATTGAAGCTATCGTGGATAAAATGGAAAGCGGTTATGATACGGATAAAAAGGATATTGACAAAACAGATACAGGAACAACCAGATTAGATCGGGTAGAGTTTGAGGC
>JBGVAQ010000136.1:0-5988 GCA_045224775.1 Acutalibacteraceae bacterium
GCGCTTGCTCAGGAGTTTCTTTGTCTGCTGTTCGTAGGTAAGCATACCGCCACCTCCTTCCGTTCAGTTATCTCCTTGTTCTGAGGACTTGTCCTCATACATCAATTATAGCGCGCAACACAGCCATTTGTCCAGCCGCAATTGCGCATGAACTTCAGAGAGGAATCAGCCTCATACCAGTATATTTTCACCGGGCATTTTCAAATGACTGCAAGACTGCCTCTACATATCATTACCAATAAAATCCGCCTATCGTTAAGCGCCTCCGAAATAATCTCTGTTATGCACAAATGAAACATTATAAATTCCTCTGAATTTTTCAGCCGGGATACTTTACGAATCCGGTGATATTTTGGTAATAACTTATGGGGAGTAATTTTCAGCAGACTGCCGCCCGAACTGCGCAATAACTGCGCCGTACTATTTTACAATAATATTGTCAGCAAAACTGAGAGCATCACGGCGGAGCGTGAGCAATATGACCGCTGAATGAATCAGCGGCATAAAAGAGATAGAAAGTCGCACAGCTCCGATTTCCTGCATAACGCAGGAAAAGTCGGCAATGAAACCGACAGAGACAGCGGCTGAAAATGCCGCTGAGAAAATAGCAAGCACGGTGCATTGTGCCGCGTTTTGGAAAACACGGACAAATCCACGATGCTTGTTGGGGACGTTTCCCCAAGCCCCTCTGAATTGCTGACGCAAATAAAAAAGACCGCTGATGCGGTCAGGATTGAAAGGAAGGTTTTATGACAAAATCCGAGAAGAATTACAAGCGTGATTATGGTCACAAGGACAGCGAAGAACTTGCTCTGAATTATACCCGTGACGGTATGCGTGAGGAACTTGACAAGGCTCTTTCTGAGGTCAGTCCGGATGATTTATCTGAGGGCGAAAAGGAGTATCTTGAAGGTCGGCATCAGTGCAGAGATCACACACTGAATATCCGCTTCAATGATACTGAATGGGGGCGTATATGCAGGCAAGCAGAAGCACTCCATGTGAAGAAGTCCAGCTATGTCCGTGAATGTACGAAAGCTCATTATGTTCTGATGTTTGATAAGGACGAGATGAACGAGCTGATGAAACAGATTCGGGGCATCGCTGCGAACATCAATCAGGTCGCATACAGAGCGAACAGTACGGGCAACATTTACGGTAATGATATTGCTGATTTGAAAGCGAGGTTAGATGATATTTGGCAATCACTACAATCCATCCGGTCAGGCGTACAGTTAGCGCAGCTATCCGATACATCATTAACGGCAATAAGACCGGAGATCATTCACTTGTCCAGTCTTTTATGTGCGAGGGAAAACCCGACCGAGCAGCAGAGCAGTTCCGGGAGGTTAGACAGCGTGTCGGAACAGGACGAAGCACCACCCTTGCGCAACGCCTGATCCAGAGCTTTCTGCCTGGTGAAGTCACTCCCGAACAGGCTATGATGATAGGCGAAGAATTATGTCACCGCCTGCTTGGTGAACAGTATCAGTTTGTGATTGCAACGCACATAGATCATTCGCATATTCACAATCACATTGTTTTCAATAATACGAACATGATCTCAGGCTATACGTTCGAGACTGAACATAATCAGGGAAAGAAGTCAGAGAGAGCGTGGACAGAGATACAAAAGCTGTCCGATGATATATGCCGTGAGAATGGTTTATCCATCATCGAACAGCCGAAAAGCAAGGGCGTTTCTCACTATGAATATGAAGCGAGAAAGTCGGGAATTTCGTGGAAAGAACACCTCCGTCAGATACTCAAAGCGATCATTGTGCAGAGTACCAGCCTTGATGATTTTTTCAGACGATGCACCGAGCATAATATTGAGTATGTTTACAAGCCCGAAAACAAGGTGAAACTGAAATACCGTCCGCAGGGCAAGGAGCGTTTTGTAAGAGCAGATACACTTGGAGAAGAATATACTCCCGAAGCTATAACAGAGAGCATCATGCGTATGCAGAATGCTCTTGCTGTCGCACAGCGATTTACAATGCACAAAGCAGACGAAGCCTCAGCTATTACAGCCGATCCGAAGTCTGCCAATACAGCAGTTATTACCACAGATGATTTTATTGTCAGCGGAGCGGAAAACAGTATCACCGACCCTGAAACAGATGCACCTGAAAAAGAAGAAAAAGCTGACGGCTGGGCAAGCATCAGAGGTATGCGTATCTGTGATGATATTATTGCTGACATGGAGAGTGTTGGCATTCATTCGCTTGCGGAGTACAACGCTCTCAGCGTTACGGGCTGGACCAAGCGTGAAGAACTCGGTAAAAAACTCGGCAAGCTGAAATCACAGATACTTGCCATTGCTGAGCTTATCGCAAAGATCAACCACCTGAAAGAGCTGTCTGATACATACAAGGAATATAAGGGGCTGACAGGATTCAAACAGAGCCGTTTCAGGAAGAAAAATGCTGCCGCTATTGATGACTATGAGCAGACAAACAGCTACATCTGGGAGCATATCGAGCCTTACAAGCAGGACGATAAAGCTCCGACAGTGAAGCAACTCACCGACCGCAGTAATGACATGAAGCTGAGATTTAACGCAATGGCTCAGGAGTATAACCATTTGCTTGAAGTAGAAGCGGTTATGGGCAAATACAGCCGTGAGATCAGGAAGCACATTACGGGGCAGCAAAACCGCCGTGCCGTTGAACAGAGCAGAGAACGCAGGCAGGGCAGGAACAGACGCAATTCAGAGCTTGAATGATATAGCGCTATGCACCGGGATTTTTCTTCTTTTTGCTGCGCCCTGCACAAAGATTATTACAATTATCCCGATATGCTGGACTCCTACGTGATTATGGTATATACTGTATCTACAATAATGATTTGGAGGGAACAGCTATGTTGAAAACACCTGAATTGGCAATGCCGAGATCACGCACGGTCACTACCGTATGCAACGGTAAGCGTAAGGTCTGGACGGACTACGAACAGGCAAAGGCATATTTCCTTGAAATGATGATGTCAACTGACGGTGAGGAGCATGACCGAGCAGAGTGCGTATACATTCAGCTACTTCATGGACTGGATGAGTGTTCGGATGAAGATGAATAAAAAAATCAGGGTATTGCAATTCGGCAATGCCCTGATTTCTGTTTATGACTGAATATTAGTAATTATCACAGGAACTGCATCAATCATCTTTCTTTTGCTGTCCCATGATAGCTTTCCGAAAAAAGAAAGCGAACGAATTGGCTTTACGCCAAATGTATGGTTGGATGTATACACTGTTCTTTTGCAAACCATGTTTCCTGATGAGGAACGATACTTATTGAACCATATTTCAACAGGTATTACTTCGCATCCATACTTGAAATATGTGCATACAGCATATGCATCCCAGAAGTAATATCTATCAAGTACACATACAGGTTTTGTTACTGTAAATGAAGCGTATACAGGCTGTTTTTTGTTCAACAGAGCGTTTATAATCTCCTCGGCAGTATGGTACAGCATACTGCGCTCCGACAATGCTTTCTCAAGCTCACACTTAAGGTCAACAGCTGAATCTCCATTCTCATGCGAATAGCCGTCAAGGAGCGTTTCTGGCAATTGCAATTTAGCTATGTGTGTCCTTATAGTTTCTGCATCAGCAGCGTAATAGTATCGGTTATCGTGATAATGCTTATACTTTTCGAGTGCATCAAATAGTTTATGATATACCACCTGATTCGGGTAATACTTGTAATCAGCGAATATGTCAATTCCCCTGCGGTAAAAATGCTCCAGTATCGCTGCCGCACAGCCTGCACTGCGGCTCTGACCGTATTCGCACTGACAGATAATATCCTTGCCGTCACGATACGCTTTGTTGATATACTCAGCAAGCTCCGCAGCTTCCGGAAAGAAGCTGTCGTAGGTATATCCCTTTTCCGGCAGATAATCGAGGTCAAGGTCATCTACTTCGCAATAGAAAACATCATTGCAAGCATCACCGTAATCGACACGGGAATAGTCTTTGTCAATATGCTTCAGCGCCGGGTCACAAAAGCTGATAACGGCGGTATTCTTCGGAAACTTGCCGTCATCTATAATAGATTCGATTGCTTCTCTTGAATATACGGATACGGTCATAAAAGCCTCCTCACATCAATCAAAACGCCAATGTAACCTGCGCATCCTGCGTTTGCTTCTTTGATAGCCTTCACAGCATTTTTGGAACCACTCATCAAACTCATCTATCGTGATTTCAAGACTATCATCTGTTCCGGCATGATGCGGCAGCGGTATAAACAGGACACCATTACCGAAAAATCCTCCTCTGTACGCTGTATAATCATGTGAAGAAATCGTATAAATGAGTGCGTGCGTAAACAAAATACAAGTATTCCATTCACATGATTTAAGACCGACCGGCGTTTTGCAATGCAGCATTGTATCAATACGATTCAGATAGCATACGATCCTGAGATCTTCACGGTCCATATCGAATAATCCGATATATTTTCCGAAATAAGTCCAAACATCTTTGTAATATGACTTGAATGCATCAATAACGAAATCTGCATCATGCATTAATTTCCAGCAAAGCTGCTCTGATTTGTGCAGTAAATCCTTTCGCTGACTGATGCGTTCCGCGTCGGGTTCAAACTTCGCATGGATATACGCCCGTGTGATGACTGCAAAATCTCCGAAGAATCCGCGAACGATCAAACGGTCTTTCAATCCATTGTGCGATTCTTTCTCAGATGAAGTCATCATGAAACGCCTGCCGGATTCGCAGAACGCATTGAAAAGAAGGATGAGCTCGTCCTGTGTTGTTTCCTTGCCTGCAAGCGTCTGAATATCGTCAACCAGAAGCACATCCGCCTGCAAATACTGTTCACGGAACTGCTCTGCGGTTCCGCCGCTGCTGATCGTTTCTGCAAGCGCGGATGCCATGTCAACGGCTGTTGTGAGGATCACATGAAGCTCCGACGCTTTCTGCTCAATCGCATTTTTGACAGCATACAGCAGATGCGTCTTACCGGTTGCCGTACCGCCGAATACTGCAAACGGCTTTGAATCAGCATTTTCAGCAAACTGCTTCGCTTTCTCAAAGGCTTTGCTGTTTGCCTTAGTGACCTCAAAGCTGTCGAATGTGAAATCATCTTTCATCCGAAATTACCTCCTCAAAGCTTCAGTGGACACGGATACACCTCATACCGGCACATTCTGTACGGCAGCTCGATTCTGCAATCCAATTCTTCGGGTACATCCTGCTGCATCCTGTCTGGGCTCCGGCGTGGATGCTGTTTGCTATACCAGTCCACATACTGCGGAATTGTATCACAACTGCGCCCCCAGCCTTTGCCGTCTGTTTCATCATATACCAGCAGGCAGTCGTCCAGAAAGCGAAAGCCTGAGTCGTATGCCGAAGCTTTGTCGTTCGCTTCTAGACCGTACAGAAAATGCAGCCTAAGCGCCGGAATCTGCACTTCGTAATCATACACATACTGATAGAAATGGTCGTCGGGTTGGCTTATGAATTCCAGTTCGATCATCTCGCGGTTGGTATACACATCGGCGAGCGCTCTGTGCAGCACATCCTCAAGATCACGCAGCTTGCACCAGATCACCGGCGCAGGTGCTTCGGAAACTTCAATCGTACATTCAATTTCGTCTGGATGCTCTGTGCCGTTCTCCGCCAGGAAATATGCCGCCATTTCGTAGAGCTCGCCGCGGGACAGCACATTCGGCGCAATGGAGCCGTCGGAATAAAAATGCAGCAGATTCGCCGGAAACAGCTGTTCCTTCCGTTCATCCTTGCGCTCGCAGGCAATGCGGAAATACCCGTTCAACACCGGAACGATGATACGGAAATCGTATTCAAGGACACGCGCTTTATAGTACAAATGATCGCGTTCATACTGTGCCAGAACCGCATTGTCGTTCGGGAAGCTGTATTGCTTGTTGTAATAGTCGTCGAGCCGGTAGGCATTCGTCAAGCTCTCCGGTTCCAGCAGCGTACATACAGCATCGCCT
>JBGVAQ010000137.1:0-12940 GCA_045224775.1 Acutalibacteraceae bacterium
ACAACAAGCTTAGCCGCACCTATACAGTCACGGTCAGCAGTAAGCTCGGCAGCCTTTCTTATAACACATCCCATTTTCTTAACTGCATCCATATTTATTCCGGCTTTTGTACTGCCTATATTAACGGATGAGCAAACCTTTTCGGTAGAAGCAAGAGCTTCGGGAATACTTTCGATAAGAGCATAATCACCCGGCGCAAAACCCTTGTGTACAAGAGCAGAATACCCGCCGACAAAGTTAACGCCGACAGTATCGGCTGCCCTGTCAAGAGCGGCAGCAAACTTAACAGGACTCATCGAAGGACAAGCCGCTGCAAGCATAGCAACAGGAGTAACGGAAATTCTTTTATGTATTATCGGAATACCGTATTCCTTGCTGATATCCTCGCCTGTTTTAACGAGGTTCTGAGCATAGCGGCATATCTTGTCATAAAGTTTTGTACAAGCCTTATCAATATTTTCATCAATACAGTCAAGCAATGAGATACCCATAGTGATAGTTCTCACATCAAGGTTTTCATTATCTATCATATTGATAGTTTCAAGAATATCATGTGAATTGATCATTAAGTACAACCATCCTTTGTTCAGATCTTATGCATAGCGTTAAATATATCCTCATGCATAACATGAATTTTAACGCCCATTTCCTCACCCTTAGCCGTAAGAGAATCAACCAGCTCGGAGAAAGGAACTGTGCAGGCAGTTATATCAACAAACATTATCATAGCGAACATACCCTGTAAAATAGACTGAGTCACCTCTATTATGTTAACGCCTACCTTGGCACATTCACTTGAAACATTTGCAAGTATGCCGACATTATCTTTTCCGAGTACTGTAATTACTGCATTCATAGAAAACCCTCCTGAAATCTTACATTGAGCCAAAAGCCATTTACATAATGTAAAAGCTTTTGCATTACAATAAGAATTATCCCATTTTTTCATACGATTGTCAAGGAGTAATAATTATAAAAACAACCCTGTCATCCTGAGCGTAAGCGAAGGATCTAAAAGATTCCTCACTACGTTCGGAATGACAAACCAAGTGTGTTTATCGTTCTGTTTCCGCTTCGCTGATATATCCTGACCGCAAGTTAAACTCCCTCAGTCAGCATAGCAGACAGCTCCCTCAAAGAGGGAGCCATATTAATAATTTGTTTACTCATTCAAAAACCCTGCCGCAGTAATCTCAAAGTGTTGACAAAACGTGTGTTTCGTGGGATAATATTATCCTAAACATAAAAGAGATACGGAGGAATAAAAAATGGAAAAGGAGCTTGCAAAAGCTTATGCTCCCGGAGAATTTGAAGACAGGATATACAAATTCTGGGAGAGCAATAATTTCTTTCATGCAGAGATCGACAAAAACAAAAAGCCTTATACAATAATGATGCCGCCGCCGAATATCACAGGTCAGCTTCATATGGGACATGCACTCGACAATACCTTACAGGATATACTTATCCGTTTCAAAAGAATGCAGGGATATTCCGCACTCTGGCTGCCGGGCACAGACCATGCTTCAATAGCAACAGAAGCAAAGATCGTTGAGGCTATGCGTAAGGAAGGACTTACAAAAGAGGAAATCGGACGTGAAAAATTCCTTGAGCGTGCATGGGACTGGAAACGTGAATATGGCGGAAGAATAGTAAAGCAGCTCAGAAAGATCGGTTCATCGGCTGACTGGGAACGTGAACGCTTTACAATGGACGAAGGCTGCAACAAGGCAGTAAAGAATGTTTTTGTACGTCTTTACGACAAAGGACTTATCTATCGTGGTGAGCGTATCATAAACTGGTGTCCGCACTGCCTTACATCAATTTCCGATGCCGAGGTAGAATATGAGGAGCAGGCAGGTCACTTCTGGCACCTCCGCTATCCTCTCAAGGACGGCAGCGGATATATAAACCTTGCGACCACACGTCCCGAAACACTTTTAGGTGATACAGCCGTTGCAGTAAATCCGAATGATGAAAGATATAAGGATATGGTAGGCAAAACGCTTATCCTCCCCATCGTTCACCGTGAAATACCGATAATCGCAGATGAATATGTTGAAATGGATTTCGGAACAGGCGTTGTTAAAATAACCCCTGCACATGATCCTAACGACTTTGAAGTAGGTCTCAGACATAACCTTCCTGTGATAAACGTAATGACGGATGATGCAAAGATAAACAATGATTATCCGAAATACGCAGGAATGGACAGATATGATGCAAGAAAAGCTATTGTAAAGGACCTCGAAGAAGAGGGCGCACTTGTAAAGATAGAGGACTATTCACATAATGTAGGCACATGCTACAGATGTTCTACAACCGTAGAGCCGAGAGTATCAAAGCAGTGGTTTGTAAAAATGAAGCCGCTTGCAGGCCCTGCAATAGATGCCGTAAAGAATGACGATACAGAGTTCATACCGCCTCACTTCGAGAAAACATATTTCCACTGGCTTGAAAATATCCGTGACTGGTGTATATCCCGTCAGCTCTGGTGGGGACATCAGATACCTGCATTCTACTGTGACGACTGCGGCGAAACAACAGTAACAAAGGAAAACGAAGCATTCTGTCCCAAGTGCGGCAAGAAGATGCGTCAGGATCCCGACACACTCGATACATGGTTCTCATCGGCACTCTGGCCGTTCAGCACTTTAGGCTGGCCCGACAAGACACCCGAAATGGAATATTTCTACCCCACAAGCGTTCTTGTAACAGGATATGATATCATACCGTTCTGGGTAATGAGAATGATGTTCAGCGGTCTTGAGCATACAGGCGAGGTTCCTTTCAAGAAAGTACTCATTCACGGTCTTGTACGTGATGCACTCGGCAAAAAGATGAGTAAATCTCTCGGAAACGGAATAGATCCGCTTGAGATAATAGACAAGTTCGGTGCAGACGCTCTGAGATTTACACTTGTAACAGGAAACGCACCAGGAAACGATATGCGTTATTCCGAAGAAAAGATAACAGCGAGCCGTAACTTTGCAAACAAACTCTGGAACGCTACACGCTTTATCCGCATGAACATAGACGGCTTTGACGTTAAAAACGAGCTTCCCGAAACACTTGAAACCGAGGATAAATGGATAATCTCCACGCTCAACACAGTTATTGCCGAGGTAACAGACAGCCTTGAAAAATTTGAGCTTGGCATAGCCGTACAGAAGCTCTATGACTTCATCTGGGACTGCCTGTGCGACTGGTACATTGAGCTTACAAAATCAAGACTTCAGTCAGAAGGTCAGACAGCACAGAATGCCCGTCAGGTACTCGTATATGTAATGAGCGAAACCCTGAAACTTCTCCACCCGTTCATGCCGTTCATAACAGAAGAACTCTGGCAGTCACTCCCGCATGACGGCGAAACAATAATGCTCTGCAAATATCCTGAGTATAAAGAGGAAAACAGCTATCCCGAGGCTGCGAAGGAAATGAACATGGTAATGGACGCTATAAAGGCAATCCGTAACCGCCGTGCAGAAATGAACGTACCGCCATCAAGAAAAGCAAAGGTATTTATAGCAACAAGTGACACAGAACCTTTTAAAAACGGCAGTATGTTCTTCTCAAGACTTGCAAGCGCAAGCGAAGTAAATGTTGCAGAAAGCTTTGATATTGAGGGCGCAGTAACAACAGTTACAGCAAATGCAAAGATATACATGCCTATGGACGAGCTTGTTGATAAAGAAGCCGAGCTGAAACGTCTTAACAAGGAACTTGCAGCCGCTGTAAAAGACCTTGAATTCAACTCAAAGAAGCTCAACAATCAGGGCTTCATGGCAAAAGCACCCGAAAAGGTCGTTGCCGAGGTACGTGCAAATGCTGCAAAATATGCAGAAAAGATAAAGATGATAGAAGCAGCAATAGCTGCACTTAAATAAATATAAATATTTTTTAAAAGAATTATAAATGTCAGCCTGTAATTTGTACATAAATGTCATAAAATGCAGGTTGACATATTTTTATTATTATGATAGAATAAAGTATATTTGTATCAGGTATTTTCGACAAACTTTTGTTAACAACGGCTGTAATATTATCATTATGTAAGTCTTTTGTTGACTGAGAAGAAAAACATGATATAACACGCAAGTATATAATATTACGTTATATAAATCAAACGTTAAGAAAGGATGTTTTTTATGAACACAAACGAAATCAATACCGAAACAGAAGTAACAGAAGAAACTGCTGCCGAGGAAACAACAGCTGCAAAGGAGACTGCAGAAGAAACTGTTACAGAAGAGACTGTTGCTGAAGAAACCGCTGCTGAGGAAGCAGATGACGATGAAAACACTGATCTCATCATAGAGGACGAGGATAATACAAACCGTTTCCGCATTGAGAAATTTGTAAAGGATGTAGTAAACAAGATCGTTGACAAGAGAGTAAAGAAAGCTGTTGAAGAGCAGACAGAAAAAGTTGCTGATGAGTCTATCGATGATGACGAAGCAGACCTTGACGATGTTATCCTTGACGATGATATAATTGCAGAACTTCAGGAATTTGAGAGAAAAGAAGAGTTCAAGAAGAAGGCTATGATATTTGCAGCAGGTGCAGCAGCAGCAGGTATTGCTCTCGCTATCCTTATCAAGTCAAAGAAAAAGAGAAAGTAATCCAATAATATAACAACACATATTTACGATATTCAAAAATACGCATAAAAAAGCACGGCAGACATTACGTTCATGTCTGCCGTGTTGTTTTTTGTTGTCATAAATTTTATGATATGTGGAACAGCTCACTGAATGACTGGCTGTCGTAGATAGCGTGTCCTGTACGTGATACATAGAAATAATCAGCATGGCTGCTTATACCGTCGTTTATAAGTCTTACATCAAAACGGTAGTAATCGGTATCCTCGCCGTTATCATCTACGGTCACAGCATCAAGATAATGTATCGAAAGATTTTCAGCACCGTTAAAATACTGTAAAAGCACTTTTGCAGCAGCCTCGGATGACAATTTCTTTGTTTCTATAACCTCACTGTCTGTATCGGGCTTGTCAGAAAATGTGTAATCTCCGTCACGGCTCACGCCGAATCTCTCACCGAATGCCGCACTGTCATAAATACCGCCGCCAAAACGTGACTTTATGACATAGTAATAATCAATATGGGTGCTGACTGAGTCATTGTCAACCCTTACATCAAAACGGTAATAATCCGTATCATCGTCATGATCGTTTACCGTAACTGTTTCCGTATATTCTGCATAGAGTCTTTCATCTCCGCCAAGATACTTCAAAAGTGCCTGCTTTGCATCATCGGCAGTAAAGTCAGCTAAATCTATAAGCTCCCAGATATCCCTGAAATTCTCATCCACAACACCATACATTGCCGCAAAGCCCTTGCTGTCATATATAGAATTGCCGAAACGTTCCTTTGCAACATAGCAGAAATCGAGACGCTTGTCTTTAGCTCCGTCCTTGTACCTTACATCAAAACGATAGTACTCAATATTCTTTTCATCATTTCTGATAGTAACGGTATCGAAATAAACAGCATCAAGCTTTTCATTATCACCAAGATATTTGAGCAAAGCATTCTTTGCAGCTTCAACAGTGAAATCCTCTGTTTTGATTATACCCTGATCAACAGCCTCTTTGTTTGTTTCCTCGGCATCAGTAAGCTCTGTATAGAATTCTTTCCTGAAACTCTCACTGTCATAGATACCGCCGCCAAAACGTGACTTGATTATGTAATAATAGTCAACATGACTGCTGGTCTCCTCATTTGAAAGTCTTACATCAAAGCAGTAATAATCCGTATATTCACCGTCCTGAGTAACAGTAACAGAATTCATATAAATTGCACTGAGCCTTTTGTCACCGCCAAGGAATGCAAGGAGTGCTTTTTCAGCCTCTTCCTCGGAAAATTCATCGGGAATATCTACAGCTGCCGATGCTTCCGGATCCTCCGTACTGCTCTCGTCCTTGCTTTCTTCCCTGCTTTCTTCCCTGCTTTCTTCTTTACTCTCATCTTTGCTTTCCTGTGAACTTTCACTCTTGCTTTCATCAGAGCTTTCAGTTTTTTCTGATGATTCTGCATTTTTGCTGCCTTCACCGGTAAACATCCTGTCATCAAAACTGTCACTCGCTGCTGAGCTTGAAGCGGAAGAAGCAGCCGAAGCCGCAGAAGACTCTGATTTTTTATTACCTGTATTTGCCCTGCATCCTGAAACAGCCGCCGTCAGAGTCAAAGCAAGTGCAGCGGCGATCATAAATCTTAATGTTTTTTTCATCATAGCACCCTTCCTAACTATTTGACATCATTTACTTTTGACAAGCTTTTTTATCTCAAATGCAGCACCCGAAAACGAGGCTGCAAGGACTATACCGCATAATGCACGCCACCATATATCGAAATATGTTCCGTTATGCAGAAAGCAATAGTACATTATAAGCGGCAGAAGGAACTGACACTGTCCTATAGAAGCGCCGTATATAACGGCATCATAAGTATTTTTTGAAAATACACCTATTAATACACCTGCAATTATATATGTAAGCGGCAGCATAATATAAACAGGCAGCGGAAAGTTTATCGTACTGTGCATAAGTGATTCTGTCGATATAGAGCTTACACCGATAATATCAAGCAGAACACATAACATACCACCAGTAACGAACAGCCAAAGACATATCTTCGGTTTTGATCTTATAAATGAAATATCAGGTCTGTCCATACTATCCCTCCATGAAAGATAGTTTATTTCTTTTTATAGCCATCCTTTAAAGATACACTTCTGTTGAATATAAGAGCATCCTTTGTGCTGTCCTTGTCAGCGCAGAAATAGCCCGATCTCATAAACTGATAGCGCTGAGTACCGTCAGAATTTTCAAGTGATCTTTCAGCTTTGCAGTTTTTAAGAACAACAAGACTGTTGGGGTTTATATAGTCAAGGAAATTCTTATCGCCCGTATCGGGTTCGGGATCTGTAAAGAGATTGTCGTAAAGACGTACTTCCGCCTCAACATAATTTTCCGCATCTACCCAGTGGATAGTACCTCTTACCTTTCTTCCGTCGGGAGTATCTCCGCCTCTTGTTTCGGGATCGTACTCTGCATATACCTCAACCACATTACCGTTTTCATCCTTTTTACAGCCTGTACACTTTACGATATATGCGGATTTAAGACGCACTTCATTTCCGGGATAAAGACGGTTGTAGCCCTTTATCTTTTCTTCAATAAAGTCCTCAGCCTCGATATAGCATTCACGGCTGAAAGTTATGGATCTTTTTCCGTCTTCCTCACGGTTGGGATTATTTTCTATCTCAAAGGTTTCCGTTTTGCCTTCGGGATAGTTTGTTATAACGAGCTTTACGGGACGCATTACGACCATAACACGCTGAGCGGTTTCGTTAAGGTCTTCTCTCAGACAATGCTCAAGGAAACCGTAATCAACAACGCTGTTTGTCTTGGCAACACCTATCCTGTCGCAGAAGTTGCGTATAGAAGCGGGAGTATAGCCTCTTCTTCTTAAACCGCAAAGAGTGGGCATTCTGGGATCATCCCATCCGTTAACGTATTTATCTTCAACGAGCTGACGGAGCTTTCTTTTGCTCATAACGGTATTGTTTATACCGAGCCTTGCAAACTCTATCTGACGGGGTGTATGCGGAACGGAAGTATTTTTTATAACCCAGTCATACAGCGGTCTGTGGTCCTCAAATTCAAGAGTACAAAGGGAATGTGTAATACCCTCGATAGCATCTTCAATAGGATGTGCAAAGTCGTACATAGGATATATGCACCATTTGTCGCCTGTGCGGTGGTGGTGTATGCGGTTTATTCTGTATATAACAGGATCACGCATATTGAAGTTTCCGCTTGCGAGGTCTATTTTAGCTCTGAGCGTCATACTGCCGTCAGGGAACTCACCGTTCTTCATTCTTTCAAAAAGATCAAGACTTTCTTCTGTCGGTCTGTCACGGTAAGGACTTACAGCCGGTCTTGAAAGGTCTCCCCTGTTTGCTTTCATTTCATCTGGTGTAAGCTGACATACATAAGCCAGACCTTTTTTAATAAGCTCTACTGCGTAATTGTACATATCGTCAAAATATTCCGATGCGAAATAAAATCTGTCATCCCAGTGAAAACCGAGCCATGAGATATCCTCTTTTATAGCATCAACATATTCGACATCCTCTTTTGTAGGGTTGGTATCGTCCATTCTGAGATTGCACATACCCCCGAAGCGTTCAGCCATGCCGAAATCAACACATATAGCCTTGGCATGACCTATATGAAGATAGCCATTAGGTTCGGGAGGAAAACGTGTATGTACAGTTTCACCCTCATACTGACCACCCTGAGCTATATCCTCTGTTATAAAATCATATATAAAGTTACCTGCGGCATTTTCAGCCGCTTTTATTTCATCAGCCATTTATTTTCATCTCCCTGATAATTATGAAAATTTTGCAAGTCCCTTGTGAAGTCTGTCAAGAGCTTCATCTCTGCCTAAAATATCGAGTATCTCAACAGCACCGCCGGGTGTAACAGCCATACCGGATGCGGCAATTCTTACCGGCCACATAGCTGTACCGTTTTTAACTCCAAGCTTTACGGCAAGGTCTATAAGACAGTCATGTATGCTGTCATGATCCCATGTTTCAAGTGCCTCAAGTGCATCAATTCCTGCTTTGAGAAGTCCGGGAACATTTTCAAGTGTAGTCTTGCTCTTTTTGTTTACAAAAAGCTCCTTGTCATATTCGGGCTGTTCTGCAAAGAAAGCGATTTTTTCGGGTATATCGGTAAGCTTGGTTGTTCTCTGCTGGAGGATAGACGCAAGCTTTATTCCGTCAAGTTCTTTATCGCCAAGAGCCTTTTTGAAGTACGGCTCAGATATCTCTGCAAACTTTTCAACACTCATAGCCTTTATATATTCGCCGTTGAACCATTCAAGCTTGTCATAGTCAAATACTGACGGTGATTTGCTGATACCGTCTATGGAGAAATTCTCAACAAGCTCACTGAGAGTAAACATTTCCCTGTTGTCCTTAGGTGCCCAGCCAAGAAGTGCAATATAGTTTATTATTGCTTCGGGAAGAAAGCCTGCATTTACAAGATCCTCAAAGCTTGTAGCACCGTGACGCTTTGAGAGCTTTGAAACAGAACCGTCATCATTCTGTCCCATGATAAGCGGAAGATGTACATATGTAGGGATTTCCCAGCCGAATGACTGATAAAGAAGATTGTATTTCGGTGTAGAAGAAAGATACTCGCTGCCTCTTACAACATGGGTTATGTTCATTGTATGGTCATCAATGACATTAGCAAAGTTGTAAGTCGGGAAGCCGTCAGCTTTTATAAGTATCTGATCCTGAAGCTCGCTGTTTTCAACGGTTATAGTTCCATATACAGTATCCTCGAATGTAGTAGAGCCTTCGAGCGGCATTTTCTGACGTATAACGAAAGGCACCTTATCAGCAAGTTTCTGAGCTATTTCCTCTTGTGGAAGGTCACGGCAGTGTCTGTCATAGCCTGCACCGGGATCATCGGCATTTGCACGAAGTCCGTCAAGTCTTTCCTTTGTACAGAAACATCTGTAAGCAAGACCTTTTTCTATAAGCTTTTCGGCATAAGGAAGGTACATATCCTTTCTTTCACTCTGCACATAAGGACCGTACTCACCGCCGATATCAGGACCTTCATCGTGTTTAAGACCGGCAGCCTTCATTGTGTTGTAGATAATATCTACTGCACCCTCAACCTTGCGTTCCTGATCTGTGTCCTCAATTCTGAGCACAAAATCACCGCCGAGAGATTTAGCGATAAGATACTCATAAAGAGCTGTTCTGAGATTTCCGACATGCATGAATCCTGTAGGACTCGGAGCAAATCTTGTTCTAACCTTTTTCTGCATTTTCATTCACCCTTTTTGTTGATTAATATTCTTATTACGGCATTATTTTACACTATTCATATATTATACCAAATTTTCAAAGATATTCAACAGTTGAATAACAAAAAAATCGTGATTTGCGTTTAAAAAAACAAGTCAGAAAAAATATTGACTATATCCGATATATATATTAAAATATAAGTGATTATGCAAACAAGATATAATGCACAAATAGTATTTCAAGAAATACTATACATATATAAGGTATAAGGGCGGTGAATGCAGATGATAAAACAGAATCAGACAAAGCTGAATATCCTGCATGTAGTAATAGATGCCGTCATAAGCTTTTCAGCCTGTATAGCTTCATATTATCTTATGATATGGGTATTCGATCTGAATATGCTGACTGAATATCACTATGACGCAAAAACAGCACTCCTCGTCTTATTTGGTATAGCAACACTGCAAATATTATGTAATTTTTCATGCGACCTCTACCGCTCCTACCGTTCAACAAGGTTTGCATTCGAGATACTGAATATACTGCGTTCGGGACTTATCGTATTTACCATAATGATAATTTTTGTCATAATTATGTCACGACTTTACCAGTATCAGATTCCCCTTATGTTCTACTTCTTCGCAAACTCGGCAGGCTCTGTTATATACAGACTGTTTCTGAGAAATTTTCTTCGCTACCTCAGAAGTAAAGGCTATAACAAGAAATACATAATAATTTTAGGAGTAAACAACTGTACAGAAAGATTTATTGATAAGATAAATTCATCTCCCACACTCGGATATGAAATAGCAGGCTATTTCGATGCTGCTCCCCATTCAAAATTAGGACTTCAGTATCTCGGCACTTTCAAAAAGCTTTCGGCTTATTTAGGAAAATGTCCTACCGATGAAGCACTCATAATGCTTTCTGATAAATCCCAGCCATACCTTGACCATCTTGTCGCTATATGTGACAACAGGGGAATAAAATTTTCAATAATACCGAACATGTTTTCAAGCTTTTCTTCACGAATATATATTTCAAGCTTTGACGGTATACCTGTAATGAGCATGAGAAAAGTACCTCTTGACAAGACATATAATAAGGTAACAAAAAGACTGCTCGATATAATATGTTCTTCCTTACTTATAATACTGTTTTCTCCGCTTATGATAACAGTGGCAATAATAATAAAGCTGACATCACCGGGAAAAATTATTTTTCGTCAGCAAAGAGTAGGACTTAACCAGAAACCGTTTACTATGTATAAATTCCGCTCAATGCGTACCGAAACAGAAGGAGATATTTCGGGAACAGAGAAAAACGATGCCCGCTGTACAAAAATAGGCTTGTTTATAAGAAAATTCAGTATAGACGAGCTGCCGCAGCTTTTCAATGTACTGAAAGGAAATATGAGCCTTGTCGGTCCGAGACCTGAGATACCATATTATGTCAACGAATACAGAAAATCCGTACCTCTTTATATGGTAAAGCACTATGTCAAACCCGGAATAACCGGCTGGGCACAGGTAAACGACCTGAGAGGAAACGATACTTCCATATCCGAAAGGATAAAACTCGACATATATTACATCGAGCACTGGTCGATAACCTTTGATATAAAAATATTGCTGATGACTGTTGAAAAAATATTCTTTTCAAAAAATGCACGATAGAATGTGCAAAAAAATCTGACAGGAGATGTTTAGCTTGTTATTTTATACGGTGAATAATCTGCTGCTGCTTTTCTGGGCAGCTATATTCTGCTTTCGTAAGCCGGACAAGATAAAAAATATTGTTTTCCTTATGATAGCTTTCTCTCAGCTATTTCTGATAATGGCTTTCAGAAATAAGATAGGCTATGACTTTAATATGTATGCCGTAGGATTCAGAAATATGGCATCAGTGGGATTCAGCAATATCAACTATAAGGACTGGGAATACGGCTTTACCATACTTACAAAAATAATAGGTCTTATTCCAGGTATAGACTATGATATGTATATGGTAATACTTTCAGTAATAGCCATAGTCCCCACTGCAATATTTATATATAAAAATTCAAAGATGCCTTGGGTATCAACAATATTATATGTAAATATGTTCATGTACTTCATGTCTATGAACTTTCTCCGTCAGATGATAGCAATTTCCATACTGTTTCTTGCATGGGAATGTATGAAGAAAAAACGCTTTATACTCTTTGCACTGCTTATAATTGCCGCTTCATTCTTCCACCAGACTATACTTATAATGCTGCCTGTATATTTTCTCGTAAAGATGAAACCCGGAATAAAGGAACTTATAATGTACGGCTTTATACTGCTTTGGTTCTATTCCGCTTCCACAAATGCAATAGAGCTTGTAACAAGCTTCTATCATGAGGAATACAGCGAATCAATATTTGTCAAAGAGGGCGTATCACTCATATACGCAATACTCCCTATAATAATCGCTGCGTGCGCATTCATACTTACCAAAACCAAAACAATAGATCTTACAAGTGAAAACAAATATCTGATAAACCTCAGCCTGATAGGTGCAATAATGATGCTCACCATGTCTAAACACAGTATCATAGAAAGATTCTCATATTACTTCATACCGTTTATGATACTGCTTGTACCGTTAATATATAAATCTCTCAAGCGCAGGGGCGTAAAATATAAGTTTGAAAGCGGCACAGTAATAGACCTTACATCTAAAAAAAGCAAAATGGTCATCTCGCTGTGTTTCCTTGCCGGAATACTTCTTCTTTCATATTTGCATTTCTATTTCGGTCTGCTCGAAAATGCTCATGGTGTGGAAAAATATCAGAGTTGGGTTAAATGGTTCTATTCCGGATAATACAGAACAGTTTTAGCATTAAAGTGACGGTAATTTATCATATAAAATATTATCCTTTGGTTCATTATATGTCAATATTTGTAAAAATGATAATTTAGTATTGACATTCAGCGCACGAGTATGTTATTATTACGTTGTCAAAAGGCAATGTTTCAAAATTTTTAAGGAGGATGTTTATCATGAACATTAAAAAAAGCTTTTTGGTTGCTCTTGCAGCAGTAACAGCTGTAGC
>JBGVAQ010000138.1:0-5648 GCA_045224775.1 Acutalibacteraceae bacterium
TCTCAGAGCCGGCGAAATAGATTCAGACAATGAGGAATCTATCCACAGACGAATAAATGAGATATTTGAGCTGATCGAAAAGGAAAATTACAGTGAAGCCGAAAACAAATGCTACCTCTTACTTTCAAGCTATCCGGATAACTCATCGGCTTATCTTGGATTGCTGCTTTGTGACATGAAAGTAAGAAAAAAAGAAGATTTAGCCGATTGTAATGAATCGTTTGTAAAAAATAAGAATTACAGAAAAATCCTGCTTCTTGATAAGGAAATGTCTGCCGAACTTCAAGGATATATTGATACCATTAATGACAGATATATTAAAGGCATTTATGACCGAAAATATAAACAGGCACTTGAAATATACAATAACGGTCAGTTTAATATAAAAAGCATGATAAAAGCAAAAAATGCTTTTGATCTCATGAATGGGTACAAAAATTCCGAAAAGCTTTCGGAGGAATGTTCACTCATTATAAAAGAACTCGAAAAAGAGGAGAAAAAAACAGAAGCAGACGAACTGCTTGAAAGATCATTAAGATTCTGGGATAAAGCAGAAAAGCTACAGCAATATCATTATGCTAAACTTGCCTTTGAAGATCTTGAAAATGCAGAAAGTATTTATCACAATCTTCCCGAATCCGAACAATCTATTATCAGATGCCATGAAATATACGGTCAATATTCTTCTCTGCATGAAAAATTACTAAAAGAATATGAAGAGCAGAAAAGAAAGCAAAGAGACAAAGAAGAACAAAAAGAAAAAATCAAACACTTCTTTACTCTGGAAAAAAAATAATTATAAACAAAAACTGCACTGTAAAACTTTTAACGGTCTTACAGTGCAGTTTTTTATTTAATCCGATAATCAATATTTTTCCGAATAATGATGTGCTTTTTCAAGAAGCATGTCCTTGACCTTCATAAGACGTGTACGGCTGCTTCTGTCATTTTCCTCAAGCTTCATGGCAATGTACTTGATGGTGTTTTCATATCTCGGTATCATAACATGCTCAAGTGAATTTACTCTCCTTCGTGTCCTCTCTATCTCAGCCGCCATAAGCTCACAGCTTTTTTCTGTTTCGGCAAGCTTTATCAGATCGGGCAGCAGATTATGGAGCGACATTACAGCATCATCAAGCTCAAATGATGTGAATGCAAAGCCGTATGGAAAAATATCTCCTTCATTCGGGCTTTGACTTACGGATGAGAAAACAGGAACGTCAACACTCATAATATTCTTTGAACCTACTTCAACACCCGTCTGCTGTTTCGAGGACATAAGCGAGGAATCAAGAGCCTTTTTGCTCATAACAGCACCTGCATTTACAAAATGTGCACTGCACTGTTCAAGCTCGGCCTCTATCCTTTCACGAAGCTTTTTATTCTGCTGGACAAGCTCGATAAACTGACGCATCAGCTCATCTCGCTTATCCTTGAGCATCTTATGTCCCCTTTTTGCAGTTACAAGCTGCTTTTTCAGCTTGGTCATCTGCATTCTCGTGGGGTTTACATTCATAATGTCCATTTCAATGCTCCTTCGTGATATTATTTGCCGTAATACTTATCAAGCATGTCGTCCTTTATTCTTTTCAGCTCACTTCTCGGAAGAATGTGAAGAAGTTTCCAGCCTGTATCAAGAGTATCCTCTATTGTACGGTTTGTTGTGTAACCCTGCGATACATACTCTCTTTCAAACGCTTCGGCAAACTCCGCATACTTTTTATCTATATCAGTAAGAGCCGCCTCACCGAGTACTATCATAAGTTCTCTTGCGTCCTTTCCTCTTGCATAAGCCGAGAAAAGCTGGTTCATTGTTGCGGCATGGTCTTCTCTTGTTCTGCCGGGGCCTATGCCCTTATCTTTAAGACGTGAAAGTGACGGGAGAACATCTATCGGAGGTGTTATACCCTTTCTGTAAAGCTCACGGCTGAGAATTATCTGTCCTTCGGTTATATATCCGGTAAGGTCAGGAATAGGATGTGTCTTATCATCCTCAGGCATTGTGAGTATCGGGATAAGAGTTATAGAACCGTTCTTTCCCTTCTGTCTGCCTGCACGTTCATAAAGTGTTGCAAGGTTCGTGTACATATATCCGGGATAGCCACGTCTGCCGGGTACTTCCTTACGTGCTGCCGATACCTCACGGAGTGCATCGGCATAGTTAGTGATATCCGTCATTATAACAAGAACGTGCATACCCATATCAAACGCAAGATATTCTGCTGCTGTAAGAGCCATTCTCGGTGTAGCTATACGCTCAATAGCCGGATCGTTTGCAAGGTTAACAAACATTACTGTTCTGTCGATAGCGCCTGTTTCACGGAAGGACTGTACAAAATAGTCCGACTCTTCATAGGTTATACCCATAGCCGCAAATACAACGGCAAACTGCTCATCCTTTCCTCTTACGGCTGCCTGACGTGCTATCTGTGCGGCAAGCTGTGCATGAGGAAGACCGGAAGCCGAAAATATAGGAAGCTTCTGTCCTCTTACAAGTGTATTAAGTCCGTCAATAGCGGATATGCCTGTCTGTATGAACTCCTGCGGATAATCTCGTGCAGCCGGATTCATAGGCGTACCGTTGATATCCATTCTTTTTTCGGGAATTATTGCCGGACCGTCATCTATAGGATTTCCAAGTCCGTCAAATACTCTTGAAAGCATATCGCCCGAAACAGGAAGCTCCATTGACTTTCCCAAAAAACGCACCTTTGAATGTGCAAGGTTTATACCTGCTGCCGAGTCAAAAAGCTGTACAAGAGCATTTGTGCCGTCAACTTCAAGTACCTGACAGCGGCGTATATCACCGTTGGGAAGTTCTATTTCACCAAGCTCGTTGTAGGTAACTCCTTCAACATCGCTTATCATCATAAGAGGACCTGCAACCTCTCGTATGGTACGGTATTCCTTCGGCATCAGTCCTCACTCCTTTCGATTACATCCTCTATTTCTTTCTTGAGGATAGCCTCGATAGACTCATATTCACTGTCTATCTTATCCTCTTCCTCATATTTGAAACGTCCTATTCTCTCACGGACAGGCATCTTCATAAGCAGCTCAATATCTGCACCGTTCTTGAGAGCCTCTGACGAACTGTCATAGCAAAGAAGTATAGCCCTCATCATAAGTACCTGCTTTTTCAGCGAGGTATATGTATCAACTGAATCGAATGCATTCTGGTGCAGATAGTCCTCACGGATTGAACGTGCTGTTTCAAGCTTCAGTCTGTCATTTGAGGAAAGCGCATCCATACCTACAAGGTTTACTATTTCCTGAAGCTCTGCTTCATCCTGCAAGAGTGCCATAAGACGGCCTCTCAGCTCCATAAAGTCCTCGGAAGCGTTTTCTTTATACCAGTTTGTAAGCTGATCGGTGTAAAGCGAATAGCTTGTCAGCCAGTTTATAGCCGGGAAATGTCTTTTGTATGCAAGCGAAGCGTCAAGTCCCCAGAATACCTTTACTATTCTCAGTGTTGCCTGAGAAACAGGCTCGGATATATCACCGCCCGGAGGTGAAACCGCTCCGATTACCGAAAGCGCACCCTCTTTATTGCCGCTGCCGTTTACAATTACACGTCCTGCACGTTCATAGAACTGAGCAAGTCGGCTGCCGAGGTATGCGGGATAACCTTCTTCACCCGGCATTTCTTCAAGACGGCCTGACATCTCTCTGAGTGCCTCTGCCCAACGTGATGTCGAGTCAGCCATAAGAGCGACTGTATATCCCATATCTCTGAAATACTCTGCTATAGTTATACCTGTATAGATAGATGCCTCACGGGCAGCAACAGGCATATCTGATGTATTTGCAATAAGAACAGTTCTCTCCATAAGTGAGTTGCCTGTGCGTGGATCTTTCAGCTCGGGGAATTCATTAAGAACGTCCGTCATCTCATTGCCACGCTCGCCGCAGCCGATATATACGATTATATCAGCAGCAGCCCATTTTGCAAGCTGGTGCTGTACTACTGTCTTACCTGAACCGAAAGGACCGGGAACTGCTGCAACACCGCCCTTTGCTATCGGAAAAAGTGTATCTATTGTTCTCTGACCTGTTGTAAGAAGTATATCGGGAGAAAGCTTTCTTTTATAAGGTCTGCCGACTCTTACGGGCCATTTTACAGACATCTTTACTTCATGCTGCTCACCGTTGTTTTCGATAACTGCAACTGTTTCATCAATATTGAAGTCACCTTCAAGTATGCTCTTGACAGTACCGCTGACATCACCCGGAAGCATTATCTTATGGATAACGGCATTTGTTTCCCTTACAGTTCCGATAACATCACCGGGGGCTACTTTATAGCCTACCTTAACGCCGGGTTTGAAATGCCATTTTTTCTTATGGTCGAGAGAAGGAACTTCAACACCTCTTGTAAGGTTACTTCCTGCTACCTTCATTATCTCGTTAAGAGGACGCTGTATGCCGTCATATATAGAGCCGATAAGTCCGGGGCCAAGCTCGACTGAAAGCGGCACACCCGTAGATTCTACCTTTTCACCGGGGCCAAGTCCCGATGTTTCCTCATAAACCTGTATTGACGCTCTGTCACCGTGCATTTCGATTATCTCGCCTATAAGACGCTGACTGCTTACACGAACAACGTCAAACATATTTGCGTCACGCATTCCCTCTGCTATTACAAGAGGGCCTGCTACTTTAGTTATAATTCCGCTTATCAAGTTATAACACCTCAATTTTTAAAGAGTATGTCCGAGCCGACAGCCTTCTCTACAAAGGCGGAAAGTCTTCTCTGACCTATTCCTGTATTTCCCCGTACTCCGGGAAGTGGTATTATTGCAGGGGTTTCCCTCTCTGCAAATTTTTCCCTTTCCTTTGCGGACGCTTCAAAAATTTCCTCCGTCATATAGATTATTGCATAATAATCATTATCGGTAAGCTGCTTCAGAAGCTGTGCCGACTCGGAAGGAACTTCGCATACAAAGCGATCCATACCTACAGCACCAAAGCCTTTTATGCTCTCACTATCGCCTATTATAGCAATACTTTTAGCCATAGATCTCACGCAGCCTTTCTCTTATTTTATCAGGCGGAGTTTTTGTTTTTATACCGCTTGCAATAATATTTATAAGCTTTCTCTCATATTTGCAGCCTATATAATATCCGACCAAAGGCTCAGGGCCTTCACTCGACATCCTGCAGAACTGCTTTGCAAGAATGATAAGCTTATTGTCAATGAACTTTTCAAAATCCGAGGTCGATTTTTTATATATTTCCATAGCCTTGCGGCAGCCGAACTCATTTATCTTTTCGAGATACTTTACAACAGCATCACTGCCCTGAAGTGCAGCCTTTGTAAGCTGTTTTTTGTCGATACCTCTGCACTCACACAAAGCATTTTCATAGAAATAGCTCTGTACATCTGCCTTTGCGCCTCTTATGGCTATCTTGACATCAGAATAGAATACAAGTGTCGAGAAGTATTCGTCAAGAAAGGCTGAACGGGAGTTTTTACCCTCTTTAAGAAGCTGCTCTAAAACTGCACGGTCGATAATTGCATCACTGTTTCGTGCATCCTTAGTTTCGGCAAGAAGCTGGTACGCTTTATCGGCAGACTTTCCGAGCCACTCCGGAAGCTTGTCAAAACGTCTGTTTTCAACTATATATTTCATGTCCTCAAGCTTTAC
>JBGVAQ010000139.1:0-4251 GCA_045224775.1 Acutalibacteraceae bacterium
GGAGTTGTTCTGTGCGATTTCAACGGTAACATCCTTGTAGTCGTCATCCGTGACCGCACCGTATTTTCTGAAAGTTTTATTGATAACTATAAATGAGCAAATCTGAAAAATGCACAAAAAATAAAGACAGCGCGCCCGAAAAGAGTTATCATGGAGTTACCACACATCGCAAGAAACTCAAAAATGGAGCGTTGTCTTATGAGTAAAAGCATACACCATTCAAAGACGATTTTCAAGATGTTGACGGAAATAAATATCCCACAGCAGTTATCCGGTATAGCGATCGCCCATATCATAACCATATTGATTGCGATATTCAGTGTAGGATATCGCGGCAAAACGGTAGATTTTGAGAATCACAGTGATTGTCATCGTACTACCATCGGCTATTTTCTCAACAAGGGAAAGTGGAATGAGGATATCATTGAAAGTATATTGAAGCAAAAGGTGATTGCAGACATATATGAAGAAGCAAAACGTACAGGCAAGCCAATTTATGTCATCATAGATGATACCATTGCATCAAAAACAAACCCGTCTTCTAAAGCGAAGCATCCGATAGAAGAGGCCTACTTCCATTTTTCGCATCTCAAAAAGAAACAGGATTATGGTCATCAGGCGATAGCTGTTATGCTATCTTGTAATGGCATCACGCTCAATTATGCCATTGCGATGTATGATAAAAGTGTGTCCAAAATCGAACTGGTGAATAAAATCGCTTCTGAACTGCCTGTTGCGCCTGTCATTTCTTATCTGCTTTGTGACAGCTGGTATGTATGTGAGAAGTTGATCAACAGTTTTATGAAGAAGGGATTTTATACCATAGGTGCCTTGAAAACAAACCGTATCATCTTTCCTGGTGGAGTAAAATGCAGCATCAAACAATTAGCCGAAGTATTGAAAGATCATACAGCGTCTTTTCGCATCGTGACTGTAAAAGGACGTAAGTATAATATTTTTCGATATGAAGGCAATCTCAAAGGCATTGATAATGCGGTTGTTCTCATCAGCTTTCCTGTAGGGGCTATGAGCAATCCAAAAGCACTCAGAGCCTTTATCTCTACAGATGTATCCCTTTCTACAGAAGAAATATTGGATTTTTATGTAGAGAGATGGGATATTGAAGTCTTTTTCAGAGCCTGCAAAACCAAATTAGCTTTTGGCCGTTATCAGATTCGTTCTGCCAAAGGCATCAAACGTTTTTGGCTCCTGACTTCTCTGGCTTATTTCCTCGCTTGCTCTCAGTCGCAAACATTCGATTTTTCACAGGGCTTTGCTTTGATTTCAAAGGCTGTACATTCAGAACATATTCGATTCATTTATGAATTTGGCAAGGAGCAAAAGGATATTGCCGATTTATTTGCCATGCTTGCTTCATGACTCTTTTGTGCATTTTCACAACACTTTATCAAATTTGCTCATTTATAGTTTAGTAGTGGTTTTTAGAGGTTCCCAGTATAAGGACGCACTGCTTGCAGCAAAAAAGATTATCAGTCGATATGGTCTTTCCTATTCCTCCGCACAGCCTGACCAAAAACATTCAGGCAACAATGAAAATACTGTAAATCAAAAGTATAGCGCATATTCCTCTGAACAATCCAAGAAACCGAAGGTTTCAATCATCAGTGGAAGGATAATGCCGCATTTTATTGATATGAACCTGCTCTTTGAATATTATTGCAGGGCTTTATTCAAAAAGGCGATTGATAAATTTAATCAAGACAATAAGAATATGATTGTTTTTGAATTGGAAAGCACAAAGCAAGCTAAAAGACGCGTATTTCCTGAAAAATCAGACATCGAAAGCTTTTTCATGGAGCATTATGTTCCGGACATTGTTATAACCTACACCCAAAAAGGCAAAACGGATAAACCAAAGGTTGCAGCTGTATTTGATGCCAAATATTCCGATATAGAAAAACAAACATATAAACAAAGAGAGAGAACACATCAAATACTATTCTATACGCAAATGCTCGGATGAAAATACGGCGGGTTGATAAGTCCTTACACCTCTGATGAAAATAAGAAAATTTCAGCTAAGGAATATTTCTCTGATAATATTCTTATCAATGGCTCGAAGGAGGACAAAAGTCCGGTATTGTTTTATATACCATTAGTAGATAAAAAAGATTCCGACTTCTATACTAATAGAATTAAATCGGCTCTTGATGAAATATCCAATAGAATTATAGAGCAGGAAAAAAATGCGCAGCTAACAAAAGACACTAGTGACCTGGCTGATATTTTAATAAATCACGAAGAAAAATTATCCCCAAAGCTTCTAGGCCTAATTAGTGACAAACTTGAAAAAATCAAGAAAATAAAAAATATCAAGAAGGAAGAGGTATAAAAATGAGTGAGCAGGCATTAACAAATACCGCCGAAGACAATAAAAATCCGGTAGTAGATGAAGTATTTAATATTTTTTCAAACGGCTGGAACAAACAGGTAATACTATACGGTCCTCCCGGAACCAGCAAAACATATTCTGCTATAATAATTGCGGCAAATATTTAGACTATAGTGGGAAAAATTATGAAGAGGCAAGTAAACATTTGGAAAACTGCAAAAATTTTAAATTAGTGCAGTTTCACCCGTCATACAGCTATGAGGATTTTGTAAGAGGCATTACAGTAAAACCCGATTCCCAAGATAAAAGTAAAATTGAATATAAAACCGAGTCAAAAATCTTTGAAACTTTTTGTTTACAAAAAGGAAAAAAGGTTCTTATCATTGATGAAATCAATCGTGCACCGCTTGCCTCTGTACTGGGCGAGCTTATTTACGGACTTGAATACAGAAACAAGGAGATTACAACTCCTTACGAATTAGAAGATAAAAAACCGCTCGTAGTTCCTGATGACCTCTATATTATCGGCACAATGAATACTGCAGACCGGTCTATCGGTTCCATTGACTATGCTGTCAGACGCAGATTTGCCTTTGTTCAGGTTGGCTCATCACCGGAGATAATTGAAGGAAGTTGGAGCTCTATAGGAAAAAAGGCTTCTTTGTTATATAATCGAATGATGGATGAAGAAAACGGTCTTTTTTCTGAAGACCTGTTGACAGATCCGGAAATAGATGTGGATGATATCAAAATCGGACATACATATTTCCTTGGTTTAAAAAAAGAAATAGCGTCTGGGGAAAAGAAAGAAGAGGATGAGAATGGCTATCTCGAATATAGAATAAAATATCAGATAAAGCCTATCTATATGGAGTATATCAAGGATGGAATTATAAATCCCAGTGGCAAAGAGAGATTTGAAACCATAGTAGATACGTGGAGAGCTGAATCTGAAAAACCACGCTTTTTCAACCTCAAAAACTGTAAAAAATCTATCACAAATTAGTAACTGATCGACCTTGACCTTAATAAAATAACTACACTGTCAACAGGAAGTAGTGAATTGAATCTCGAAAACCACATAAATTTGGATTTTATGAAATACTCGTCCAATTCTATAGGTGGTGGAGTATGTCACTCATTTTTCGGAAAGAAAAATTTTGAGAAAAAGCATTGTTTCTGCTTTGACTTCTCCGGATGAACCTGAACATTATTTTCTTTGTGGCTTCTCTGCTCAGTAAGCAGCCTTTGGATTGTTCCGGCGTGAAGTGTTTGAGAAGCGGTTGGTGTTGCAGTTGTATTTTCCATAACGGCGGTGATCTGTTCGATTTGCCTATCTTCAGAAACGATTTGTTCTTGAAACAGACGAATCTGTTCCTGATATGCTCTGATCGTCCTTAAGTTCATCCAAAAGAGTTAATTGCTTTTGTAAGACCTCTATGAGTACATCTTCGGGAAAGGTTCACGATTTTTTATTCCCTAAAGTAAACATTATTTTTCTCTGTTGGAACAAAAACTTAAGCAATAGGTGTGCTTTATTCAATGTGTTAGCCTGTTTTATGCGACCTCTTGCTAAATATTTGTTGTAAATAAACAATAATTTATCTATATGATTGTATAATTGATACAAAGAACTGAATTTCTAAAAAACTATTGACTTTCATAAATTTGTATTGTAATATGGTTGTGCACTAGAGAGAACAACCAATCAACAACAAAACTCAATAACAACATGTTCCTTGAGAAAAGAGAAAATAATCGTTAATCACACATAATGAAAGGAAGTATTCACAATGAATAAGAAGTTTACGAAAATGAGCAAGAGAGTTATCGGTCTGGTTGCAGCTGCTGTTATGTCAGTTTCCATGCTGGCTGTTGGCGGTATGACTGCTTCTGCA
>JBGVAQ010000140.1:0-12693 GCA_045224775.1 Acutalibacteraceae bacterium
CGGTATAATATCATACAATAATGATAACGGTGCAAAGGTATCTGTAAATGAAACAGTCGCAGGAGTTTTTGAAAATGCGGATTCCGCCGGAAAGAAAAAGGATATAGAACATCTTAAATCTCAGATCGAAGAACTTGAATGGCTGCAAAAAAATATAGAGAACATAACGCAGAGTCCTGATGAGCTTGATAAAGCCATAGGCAATAATCTTGTTGAAGCTAACCAGATACTCAATAAAGGAGATCTTTCGGGAGTAAACAGTAATGTTGAAAGGATACTTTATTATATAAATGAGCGTCAGCTTGTTACAGGGAAAACAACAGATTATAACGAAAGAATAGATAAGCTGAAGAAAAAGCTTGACGAGCTTGAAAAATCATCGGCAAAGCAGAAAAAGAGCATGGAAATAAAATCCCCTGTTACGGGATATTTCGTAGGCAGTGCAGACGGCTATGAAAATATTATAAAGACAAGCCAGCTTTCAAGTATAAAGCCTGAGGACATTGAGGGCGACGCAATTTCTCCGATAAACGTTCCTGCAAAGGTTGTCGGAAAGACGATAAACGGTGTTTACTGGTATGTGCTTTGCAAGGTAACTCCGGATGAGATATTAAAGCTTAAAAATGCCTCGTCACTGAGGCTGGATATACCTGTCGTATCATCACAGAAGATAAATGTTGAGCTTTACTCCATAAATCAAAAGGACAGGAATTCAGATGGCGTGGCTATTTTCAGAGGTACACTTATGAATGATGAAATGGCATCGTTCAGACGTGGAGAGATATCTGTAATAATTGATGAATACAGCGGTATAAGCATACCGAAATCAGCAGTGCATGACCTTGAAATAACAAATATAAAAGAGGATAATGACGGCAATGTGACAACAGAGAGCAAGGTCGTTACAGGCGTATATGTAAAGCTTGGAAATTCCGTATCATTCCGTGAGATATTCCCTATATATTCGGGCGAGAACATAGTTATAAGTGAGGTCAATAAAAACCTTGAACCGTTTTCAAAGGATTTCGGAAAGCTTGAAGTATATGATGAAATAATAGTGGAGGGAGCAAATCTTTATGACGGAAAAATTATCGCAAGAAATGCGTGATATATTCTATTCTGTAGAGAAGAATTATAATGAGATAGCCGAAAACATAGCAGCTGCGGCTATAAAGTCGGGAAGGCATCCGGAAGACATAACATTTCTTGCCGCAACAAAAACCGTAGAGCCGGCTGTAATAAATCATGCGATATCTCTCGGACTGAGATATATCGGAGAAAATAAAGTACAGGAGCTTTTATCCAAGTATGATGAATATGACCTTGATAATTGTCAGCTGCAGTTTATCGGTCATTTGCAGACAAATAAAGTAAGACAGATAATAGGCAGGGTATCTATGATACAATCCGTTGACAGTCTGAAACTTGCGACAGAAATATCAAAGCAGTCTGTAAAGAACGGCGTTAATACGGATATTCTTATCGAGGTAAATATCGGCAGGGAAGAAAACAAATCCGGAGTACTTGAAGAAAATCTTATTGAGCTTCTGGAAAAAACAGCGGCTCTTGATAACATAAAAGTGCGTGGATTGATGACAATTCCGCCAATTTGCGACTCGAAAACAGAAAATTATAAATTTTTTGATAGAATGAACAAATTATTTATTGACATTTCGGCTAAAACATTAGATAATGTATCTATGGACTTTTTGTCCATGGGTATGTCTGAGGACTATCAGGATGCAATACTTGCGGGAGCAAATATGGTCAGAGTAGGCTCAAGACTTTTTGGAGCCCGCATATACAGATAATATTGGGAGGATAAACTATAATGGCAGGTTTTATGGGAAAATTCAAAAATATGCTCAAGCAGCCCGATGAGGACATGGAAGAGTATGAGGATGATTACAGTGAATATGAAGTTGAACAGGCAGAGCCTGAGGAGGCACCGGCTGAAGAAGAATCATATGACGAGGGACCTGTTCAGCAGCAGGCAGCAGCAAATAACAACAGCAATAATGACAATGTTATAAATATACACGATACTTCAAAGGTGAATTTCGTTCTTTTCAAGCCTGAGAATTTCGATAAGGATATTACATCAATGGCTGACGAGTTCATAAAGAGGAGCACAATAATACTCAATATGGAACAGACCAATAAGGATGTCGCAAAACGTATCATAGACTTCCTCAGCGGTGTTGCATATGCACATAACGGCAAGATAAGCAGAATATCCGAGGATACATATATAGTAATGCCGAGTAATGTCAAGCTTTCGGGTGATGATGTGATGGATGAGGTCGAGAGCGACAATATCTATTTCTGATGAAATATTCATGGCAGAAACAAAATGCTGCTTTTACAACGAAAAACAAAACCTATAGAGAGGGTGTAAAGAAATGCTTACGTTGGATGAAATAGAAAAGATAAGCTTTCGCAGGTCAGGACTTAGCGGCGGCTACAAAATCGAAGAAGTTGACAGCTTTGTCGAAGGAGTTATCGAAACGGTAAAAACTCTTGAACAGACAAACAAGGAGCTTGAAGCTCGTGTTGAACAGCTCAATTCAAGACTTATCCGATATGAAGAAAATGCCGCAAGTGTTCAGGATGCGATAATCACGGCTGAAATAACAGCCAAGAAGCTCGTGCGTGATGCAAACGAAAATGCCGAAAAGACAATACGTGATGCAAATGAGCAGGCAGAAAGAACTGTTTTCAATGCAAATCAGAGTGCAGAAAAAACTATAAATGATGCTAATGCTCAGGCAGAAAAAACTCTTGCCGAGGCTGACGAAAGTGCAGAAAAGACAATAAGCGATGCACACGAAAGAGCAGAACAGATACTTGAAGAAGCTACTGAAAGCTCCGACAAGACTATCATAGACGCATATGAAAAGGCCGACTCTATAATAGGCGATGCAAACGATAAGGCAGCAGCCATTGAAAATGATGCTTACGAAAGAGGATCATCATTTATTTACCAGTCAGAAATGAAGGCCGAAACTATACTCAACAGTGCGCTGAGAAGATCGGCAAGCAGTATCGAGGAAAACAACAGGATAATCGAGCAGCAGAAAACACTTATCATTCAGATACAGTCTGAGGTAACACGTTTCAGGGATGCTCTTATCGAATCATATAAAACTCACCTCAAGGTAATAAACTCATTGCCGAGAGAGGAAGAATTCAAGGCTTATCAGTCAAAGCTTGATGAAAGCTATCCGACTTCTGTGCCTGTTACACCTGCTTACGCAGGTCAGGATCTGATAGAGGAGGCTAACCTTGCACTTGAAATGGCTAAAAGGGATAATCATATACAGGTTGAGCTTGTAGATCCTAATAAGGTTAAGGAAATATCCGATGAGCTTAAAGCAAGCGCACAGGCAAGAGAAGATCATGCCGCTGATGAGAATATAAATAATGCCGATGCTGATGAAACAGCACCGGAAAATAATGATGTACAGGTACTTTTTGAAGAAAAAGAACCTGTCAGCGAGGTAGAGAGTGCCAAGGAAACACTTTTTGATGTTATAAATGATCTTGATGATGTTTCCGGAGAAACTGAAAATACACTGAAATATGATTTCGTGTCCGAACATCAGGATGATACCGATGATGAAAAGGCTGACAGGAAGTCAAAAAAGGCACTCAAAAACCGCAAGAGCAAAAAGAAATAAACTAACCTTTCATAGCTTATCCGGCACCGGAGGTGTCGGATTTCGGCTTTAGAATATGAAGTAAGAAAAAGGAGAGAAAACCCATGCCGCAGGATTATAACAGTACACTTAATCTGCCAAAGACAGACTTCCCTATGAGAGCAGGTCTGCCCAAGTCAGAGCCTGAAACACTCAAAAGATGGCAGGAAACAGACGTCTATAACAAACTTATGGAGCATAACGAGGGAAAGCCGCTTTATGTTCTCCATGACGGCCCTCCGTATGCAAACGGTGACATTCATCTCGGTCATGCACTCAACAAGGTACTTAAAGACATTATTGTAAGATACAAGAACATGACAGGCTTTAAAGCACCTTATGTACCCGGTTGGGATACTCACGGTCTGCCGACAGAGCTTAAAGCAAGAAAGAAGGCCGGTGTAGGCAATTCGACATCTATATCAGAAGTCGAACTCAGAAAGATATGCCGTGACTTTGCACTCGGTTATATAGACGATCAGAGAGATCAGTTCAAGCGTCTTGGCGGTATCGGTGAATGGGATAATCCGTATATCACACTCAACCATGAGTATGAAGCAAAGCAGATACAGATATTTTCTGAAATGGCATGTAAGGGCTATATCTACAGAGGTCTTAAACCTGTTTACTGGTGTCCTGACTGCGAAACTGCACTTGCAGAAGCAGAGATAGAGTATGCCGAAGATCCGTGTCATTCAATATATGTAAAGTTCCGTGTTACAGATGACCTCGGAAAGCTTTCCGCTATGGGTGCTGATATAAAGAACACCTATTTCGTTATCTGGACAACAACAACATGGACACTTCCCGCAAACGTTGCTATATGCGTTGGTCCACGTTTTAATTACAGCGTTATAAAGTGTGACGGCGAGTACTATGTAATGGCAGAGGAACTCTATGTTTCCGCTATGGAAGCAGCCGGCAAACAGAACTATGAAGTTATAGGTACAATAAAGGGTTCAGAGCTTGAATACATGAAAACCGCTCATCCGTTCCTTGACAGAACTTCACTTGTTATAGTAGGTAATCATGTAACACTTGAAAGCGGTACAGGCTGCGTTCATACAGCACCCGGACACGGTGTCGATGACTATGAGGTATGCAGAAATTATCCTGAACTTCCTATGGTAGTGCCTGTTGATGCACACGGCAGACTTACAGAAGAAGCAGGCATGTTTGCAGGACTTCTTACAGAGGAAGCTAACAAGCCTATCGCTGAATATCTTGAAAAGACAAATGCACTCTTTGCATTGCAGAAGATAATCCATCAGTATCCGCACTGCTGGAGATGCAAAAAGCCCGTACTTTTCCGTGCAACAAAGCAGTGGTTCTGTTCTGTAAATGCATTCAAGGATGAAGCTGTCGAGGCTATAAAGAATATAGAGTGGCTCCCTGCATGGGGCGAGGACAGGATAACATCAATGGTTCGTGAGCGTAAGGACTGGTGTATCTCACGTCAGAGAAAATGGGGCGTTCCGATCCCGATATTCTTCTGCAAGGACTGCGGCGAGCCTATCATAGATAAAAAGGCAATGGATGCCGTTTCAGAACTTTTTGCAAAGGAAGGTTCTGATGCATGGTATGCAAAGGATGCAAAGGACATTATCCCTGCCGATATAGCCTGCCCGAAATGCGGCTGCAAGGAGTTCGACAAGGAAAAGGATATCATGGATGTATGGTTCGATTCAGGCGTATCACACGCTGCCGTATGTGAAGCACGTCCGTATCTCAAATGGCCGGCTGACCTTTATCTTGAAGGTGCAGATCAGTACAGAGGCTGGTTCCAGTCATCACTTCTCACAGCTATCGCAACAAAGGGACAGGCTCCCTATAAGACAGTTGTAACTCACGGCTGGGTAGTTGACGGCAAGGGCGAGAAGATGTCAAAGTCAATGGGCAACGGACTTATGCCGAAAGTAATCTTCAACCAGTACGGTGCGGATATACTTCGTCTTTGGGTTGCATCTTCCGATTATCATTCAAATGTGCGTATCTCAGAGGAGATACTCAAGCAGCTTTCCGAAGCATACAGAAAGATAAGAAATACAACAAGATATATTCTTGGAAATATAAGCGACTTTGATCCCAACAATGACAAGGTATCATTTGATGAACTTCTTCCGATAGATAAATGGGCACTCTTCAAGCTTGACGAGCTTAACAAGAAAGTACGTGACGGATACGATCACTTCGACTTCCATCAGGTATATGCAGCTATCCATAATTTCTGTGTTGTAGATATGTCAAACTTCTACTTTGACGTTCTTAAAGACAGACTCTACACAGAGAAAAAGGACGGCAAGCTCAGAAGGGCAGCACAGACAGCTATCTATACTATACTTGACGCTATGGCAAGGATGATAGCACCGATACTTGCATATACTTCCGATGAAATATGGCAGTTCATGCCGCATGACAGCTCGGCAAATGCAGAGAATGTAATGTTCAACGATATGCCTGAGCTTACAGGTGTAGAGCTTGATGACAGCTTTATCTCAATGTGGGACAGAATACATGAAACAAGAGATATTGTCAAGAAGGCAATAGAGCCTGAAATAAAGGCGAAGAAGATACGCACATCACTTGAAGCAAAGATAACACTGAAATGTACAGGCGAGCAGTACGATTTCCTGAAAGATGCTGAAAAAGAGCTTGCAAGCTCATTTATAGTTTCACAGGTAGATATCGTGAACGAAGCGGCCGACGAGCTTGAAGTAACTGTTTCAGCCGCTGAGGGCGAGAAGTGCGAGAGATGCTGGATATACAGCAAAACTGTCGGACAGCACCCTGTACACAAGACACTTTGTGCAAGATGCGCAGCCGTTCTTGAGCAGGAATAATAAAAAATAAAGGGAAACCCGTTTCAAAGGTTTCCCTTTTATGTTATGAATGTGGAATTTTAAAAGTGGAAAGTGGAATTGTTTAAATAAGTATGTCATTCTGAGCGTAAGCGAAGAATCTTTAACAATCAGCAGACCGATAAATATTATTTATGAAAGGAGATAATGTTTAATGCTTGTTACTCTTGTTCTGGCTGTGTCGGCACTTATTGCCGGTATAGATCAGGCAATAAAGTATTTTGTAGTTCAGGATCTTATGCCCGTTAAAGAGGTAAAGGTCATAGACGGACTTTTTTCACTTGTTTATGTAGAAAACAGGGGAGTAGCCTTAGGAATGATGCAGAATCATGTATGGCTGTTTGCAGTAATAACAGTGCTGCTTATAGCTGTTTTGTTGTTCTTTATCATATCAAAAAAATTCACCGGAAAGTTATTTATAATATCAACAATGCTGCTCATAGGCGGCGGCATCGGAAACTTTGCAGACAGAGTTACAAAAGGATTTGTAGTTGATTATCTTTCAGTATCCTTCTTTCCGCCGGTGTGCAATTTTGCCGATTACTGTATAACTGTCGGTGCAGTCCTGCTTATCATATCAATAATAATGTCGGATATGAGAAAAAAGCCGTCCGATAAGCTCAAGGCAAAGGCTGCGGATAATGAAAAGACAGATAAGGACTGAGCCGGAATGGAATACAGGGAATTTGAAGTAGGCGGAGAGTATTCGGAAACGAGAATAGACAAGTATCTTGCAGAGCTTGACAGTGAGCTTACACGTTCAGCCGTACAAAAGCTGATAGATGATGAAATGGTCACTGTAAACGGTGCTGTGCCCCGTAAAAACATGAAGCTCAAAGAGGGCGACAAAATTCTGCTGACTGTACCCGAACCTGTACCGCCGGAAGCCCTGCCAGAGAATATACCGCTTGATATAGTCTATGAAGATGATGACCTTCTTGTTGTGAATAAGCCGAGAGGAATGGTAGTACATCCGGCGGCGGGAAATCCCGACGGTACACTTGTGAATGCACTGCTTTATCACTGCGGAGATTCGCTTTCGGGAATAAACGGAATACTACGTCCGGGGATAGTACACCGTATAGATAAGGATACAAGCGGTCTGCTGATAGTTGCGAAGAATGACTTTTCACACAGACTGCTTGCAGAGCAGATAAAGGAGCACAGCTTTACAAGGAAATATCAGGCTGTTGTGTGCGGAAATATAAAAGATGACAGCGGAACGATAAACGCACCCATAGGCAGACATCCTACAGACAGAAAGAAAATGACTGTAACACTGAAAAACTCACGGGAAGCGGTAACGCATTACAGAGTTATGGCACGTTACAGAGGATATACACATGTAGAGCTTACACTTGAAACGGGCAGGACACATCAGATACGTGTACACATGGCGCATATAGGACATCCCATTGCAGGTGATCCTGTTTACGGCGGAAAGAACTATCTTAAAAAGCTTGACGGACAGTGCCTTCATGCGTATTATATATCATTTGTGCATCCCCGTACAAATGAAACGCTGACACTTTCTGCGCCCCTTCCGCAGTACTTTACGGATTTTCTGGAAACGCTTTCAGAAGTATAAAAAATCAGGTATGACAGAACTTTGAATGGTTTTGTCATACCTGATTTTATTTGTTATGAAAAAGATATTTCTGAGAGAGTTTTTATATATTTATCCTTGTCCTCGGGACGACAGCATATTGCCGTAAGATGATAGCCGTTTTTGACTATTTTGTATTTCTGGAGCTGACAGAATATGTTCCCGTCATTGTCTGTCATTTCGGCTTTGCAGATAAGCTCCTTTCTGTTATTTACGGTTATCTGCGCATCGGGATATTTTTTTAATATATATGCCCGTATCTGACGGTAGTTTACATCCTTTTCGGAAACAGCCTCTATAAGCAGAGTAGCGGTTCCTGTGTCATTCTGGAGATAAACACCGTATTCTGGAGTGTAGTCGTCTGATATGATATGAAATTCTTCGGGGAACGATACCGAAAGCGAAAGAATACTTGTTTTGTAACATAGAGATTTCTTTGAAGCCCTTGTTATGCCTTCGGGAATAATAAATGAGGTTTCAGAGTCGGATTCCTGTTCCGGTTCACTCGTATTACTTTCGTCTTTTTTAGCGTCCGAGCTGGTTTTGTCGGATGTTTCGGATTTCTTGGAGCTTTCAGAAACTTTTGAGGTCTTTGAAACGGACTCGGAAACTTTTGATGATGTGTCCGGACTTTTTTCCGGTGTCTTATTGACAGCTGCGGTACAGGCACATAATATTAATGACAGCATAATTGCTGTGATAATGTGTATCGTATGTTTCATTATCGTTCACCCCGATAGATGATAAGAAATTTATATCAGCCTTTTCTGCGGCTGCCGTATGAACGGCGGCTGTTTTTCTGTGAAGTGTTTTTTCCGCTGTGCGACTTGAAAGATCTGCCCTTTTCGTGAAAACTGCGGTTTTTCTGACGTGTGCGCATATAGTCGGGCTTTTCCTCAAATACTCTTGTTTTTACAGGTTTACCACATACCTTTGCACCGTACATCATGTCTATGACTTCTTCTATCGACTCAGACGGTATAGAAATAACCGAGTGATCGTCATATATTTCTATTTTGCCTATATCAGAGCCGTGAAGCGTACTTCTTTCGGTTATGGATGCAACTATGTGGTTAGGTGCGGCATGTGAAGAACGGCCTATATCAATTATTATCTTTCCGAAATCAACATCCTTGTTTTTGCCGTACTGTCTGCGTTCTTTTTTAATGTCTGCGACTTTTATTTCCTTGTCGGAGAAACTCATCTGCAAAGCTGCCGCCGCTATGTCAAAGAGTGAATATCCCTTTTGCAGAAGAAGATTTGTCATATCTTTATATGACTGGCTTATTTCGCCTTCAAGGACGGATATAACATTTCCGGCATTGGTTTCATTCATGCGGCTGCGTATATCGTCACCTGTCGGAACAGGTATTTCTGTTATCTTGCATTTAAGCGCACGTACTATTTCGGTAAGTGCAAGTATCTGCCGCCTGCCGCTGCATATAGTAACGGATGTACCGTTTTTGCCTATTCTGCCGGTTCTGCCTATTCTGTGGACATAGTATTCGTTGTTCTGGGGAATGTCGTAGTTGAAAACGAACTCAACATCATTTACGTCAATACCTCTTGCGGCTATATCCGTAGCGACAAGAACGGATGTAGAGCCGTACCTGAATTTATCCATAACTGCTGTACGCTGTGACTGTTTAAGGTCACCGTGAAGCACTTCGGCGTTGAAGCCGCTTTTTTTGAGTTCCTCGGAAAGCTCGTCAGCCATTTTTTTGGTATTGCAGAATACCATTGAAAGTTCAGGCTCATAATAATAGAGAAGAAGCTTTAAAGCGTCTGTTTTTCTGCCCATAGGAACATCAACATAATTCTGTACGATGTTGTCAAGAGTTATCTGCTTGCGGCTGACCTCGACCATTTGCGGATCTTTCTGGAATTCCTGAGTAATAGCAAGTATTGACGGCGGCATTGTTGCCGAGAAAAGAACCGTCTGACGTTCAGAAGGTGTTTCACGGAGAATAGTTTCCATATCCTCTTTGAATCCCATGCTGAGCATCTCGTCAGCCTCATCAAGTACGGCAAGCTTTACATTGTCAAGCTTTAGTGTACGCCTTCTGAGATGATCCATAATACGTCCGGGAGTGCCTATGACGATGTTTGCACGTTTAAGACGTGTTATCTGCCTGTCCATAGGAGCGCCGCCGTAGACTTCAACGGCTCTTATGCCGTGAGAGTATTTTGTAAGACGCTTTATCTCGTCGCTGCACTGTAAAGCAAGCTCTCTTGTCGGGCACATTATAAGCACCTGTACAGAGGGAACATCCTCTTTTGTGCAGATCTTTTCGATAGCGGGTATGGCGAAAGCCATAGTTTTGCCCGTACCTGTCTGTGAGCGGCCGATTATATCCGCACCGTTTCTTATGAGCGGAATAGCCTGAGCCTGAATTTCGGTAGGCTGTTCAAAGCCCATATCCTCGATTGCTTTCTGAAGCTCTTTACTGAGCCCCATTTCATAGAACCCCGATAATTTTTCTTTTTCCATTAAGTACCTCTTTCTTTTTCCTCATACATTTTTCTCTTATTCTATAATCTCATAATTATATCAGAAAAAATATGCTTTGTCAAATTATAAGAAGTGACATTTCAGGGTTTTTGGACAATTTTTAATGCTGAAAAAAGCCTCCCGCCGTGACGGGAGGCTGAGAACGATACAATTATTCTTTATATTCTGACCATTCGCCTTTGAGGTAGACAAATTTTGTTGCTTCAACACCTCTGCCGGCTTTCGGTTTCTGAGACATGTCTATTTTAAAGACCTTGCCTGTACATTCGTTTGTTTTGTAAACAATGTCGTATGTCTGATATGCGGTAACACCGGCTCTTACTTCATCATCGGTTACACCTGAATCAAAAATAATGCTTGTTGCGCCTTCGGGAGCGATTATCCTGTAGATATCCGTATCACCTATTTTTTCCATCTTCATTCCGGGCCACATAGCTTCATAGAAACCGCCGGAAATTATATTTGAAGATATCTCGTCATCACTCCACCAGAAACCATATACATTTTCCCATTTGGTTTCGCTGTTGTCAAAATATACATAGTTGTTTTTGTCAAGCAGACGGGGATCATTTTCATCAATTTTTATTTCAGTCATTGTCTGGGTTCTCATATCGGATTTATCCTGATATTCGATCTCAGCACCGAACTCCAGAGCTTCAACTTTTTGGAGGAAAAGTGCCTGAAGAAACTCGGAAAAGATGTTTCTCCAGTAGACCATAAGATGAGTACCACGTTCATACTTGTCATAGACAAATTTATCTTTGGGATAGCCCATTTTTGTAAGTCTGTCGTACATTTCTTTTGTAACATCGCCGTTATCAAAGCCGTATTTTCCGGCGTACATATACAGGAACGGTGCATTTTCCATATTTACCTTGTCGGCAAGGAATTTTTCCCATGTCTGTTCAGCGTATGTTCCGAAGGTCGATGACAAAACACCGCCTGTGCCGAATTTATCGGGGTGAGTAAGAACTGTCTAGAAAGTTTCCAGACCGCCGAGTGAAGAACCGAAAAGTGCGTTATGACGTGCATCTGTATATACATTATAGTTTTTCTGTACATACGGCATTATGGTATCACATATAAAGTCAGCGAAGTCATTTCCCTTTTTGGAGGTTTTATATTGGAATTCTGCCGGCATACCGGGAGGATTATAAAGCTCGCCTATATCGGGTATGAGAACATCTTCTCTTGTTTCGTCACAAGTGCAGACAGCAACTACAATAGCCTTATTGTCTGTAACGGACATCATGCCTGTAATGCTTTCGGCGGCATTAAGACATTCCTTATCGCTGTTCATACCCCTGTCAACACCTGTTGCAAGAACGCCTTCACCGTCAAAGAAATAGATGGTAGAATATTTATCGGCTGATTTTGCATCGTAATTATCGGGAGTCCATATAAATACAGACCTGTCCTTTTCGTCAAAGCGGAAAGTTTTGGTTTCAAATTCCGGATCATATTTTACATCCATTCCCTCAGCGTATGGAAGAAGCGGATCATAGCTGAAACGTGAATCCTCCATAAGATACCAGCCGGCTGTAAAGCTGTTAAAGGATACATCTTTACTTTTGATATTATTGCCGTAATTAAGGTGTACCATATTGTAGAGGTTTGTGTCAGCCTGACAGGTGTAGATAAAGCTGTCATCAACTTCTCCGGTTTTTGTCATTGGTACGTCAACAGTTTTTCCGGAAACGGAATTAATGAATGTAGCGGTTATTTTGTCGTTTTTAAGGCTGTCCCTTATGTAAAGGGTATGCATTTTTTCTGATTTGGTATCTTCCGGTTTGCTCTCCGTGAAAGAGCTTTCCTGTTTGGTATCTTCTGTTTTGCTCTCTGCGGAAGAGCTTTCTGTCTGTGAACCTGCGGCGGATGTTTTATCACTCTTGTTATTCTGACTGTTTCCACAGGCAGTCATAAGAGAAATGAAAAAAACTGCTGCAAGTATAAACGCAATGCTTCTTTTGGCTTTCATGTATGATCCTCCTTAGAATATATTTTTTATTATTTTAACAT
>JBGVAQ010000141.1:0-3497 GCA_045224775.1 Acutalibacteraceae bacterium
AAGTTGAATGCATATCCGCCTATCGTCTTGAACCATGCAGCAACAGGATTTACAGTACCGAAAGCACTGTTTCCGGCTGCCTGAACACCACACGCTGCATCAATAAGGAATGCTATTGCTATGAATATACCGCCTGCAACTACGAACGGGAGCATATGTGATACACCGTTCATAAGGTGCTTGTAAAGTCTGCGTCCGAAACTCTCGTTTCCTGTTGAAGATGCTGCTTCGGCTTTCTTATCGGAATGGAATACCGGAGCTTCTTTGTTGATTATCTTGTTGATAAGTTCTTCCGGCTTATGTATGCCGTCTGCAACCTTTGTTGAGAATACGGGTTTACCGTCAAAACGTGCGGTTTCAACGCTCTTGTCGGCTGCAATGATAATTCCGTCACATTCCTCTATTTCCTTTGCTGTAAGAACATTCTTTGCACCGCCTGAGCCGTTTGTTTCTACCTTTATGGTAATACCCATTTTTTCTGCCGCTTTATTGAGTGCCTCGGCAGCCATATATGTATGTGCTATACCTGTAGGACATGCCGTAACAGCAAGTACTCTTATTTTTCCGTCCTTTGCCGCTGCTTTTGGTTCTGACTTCTTATCGTCCTTCTTGTCAGCTTTCTTGTCGTCTTTTTCGGGTTCTTCCTTCTTTGACTCCTCAGGGAACTTTTCTGTTTCCTTATCGTCAATGAGTTTGAGGAACTCCTCAGCGTTCTTTGCTTTTTTCAGATTTGCGGTGAAATCCATATCCATGAGCATCTGCATCATTCTTGCAAGCACTTCAAGATGTACATCACCATCTGTTGTTGCAGCTATCATAAAGATAAGCTTACACGGCTCACCGTCGGGAGAGCCATAATCAACACCGTCAGGAACGGTTATAGCGGAAAGTGCAGGAGCTTTTACCGCTTCGCTCTTTGCATGAGGTATTGCTATCTCCATACCTATCGCTGTTGTGCCCATTTCCTCTCTTTTGAGTATGCCCTCTTTATATGCTGCCCTGTCCTTGAGATTTCCGCATTTGTCATGCAGTGAAACAAGCTTTTCAATAGCCGCCTCTTTATCCTTGACTTTTGCGCCGATCTCGATAGCTTTTGGTTTTAAAAGATCAGTTATTCTCATCGTGATACCCCCTTGTGTTTTTGATTTTTAAAGTTTGTTGAAAATATCCATTATCTTTTCTTTGGTTGCAAGTCCGGCTGAAAATGCGGTTGCATTTCCGCATGCTGTTCCAAGCTTCAGTGCATAGTCATATTTTCCGCTCTGTTCATAGCCTGCAATAAAACCGGCTACCATTGAATCACCCGAACCTACGGTATTTATGACCTTTTCTTTTACAACGCCGGTATGATAAGTATTGCCGTCCTCGGCAAAAAGTACTGCGCCATCTCCGCCGAGTGATACAATAACATTCCTTGCGCCCATCTTCATAAGTTCTTTGGCACAAAGCTCTGTTTCCTTTTCACTGTTCACTTCACGGCTGAATATTTCCGAAAGTTCCTGTCTGTTGGGCTTTATAAGGAACGGTCTGTATGCAAGACAGTTAAGAAGAAGCTTTTTCGTTGCATCAACAACTATCCTCAGATCTTTGTTTTCAAGCCTTTTAAGTATCCTTTCATACGCATCATCCGATACGGTTTTAGGTATACTGCCTGCAAGCACTATCGTATCACCGTCTGATATCTTGTCAGTCTTTGAAAGAAGCTTCTCAAATTCTTCCTCAGAAATGTGCGGTCCCTGACAATTTATCTCGCTTTCCTTATCAGCCTTTACCTTTATGTTTATTCTGGAAATACCCTCTTTCAGCCTTATGAACTCCGAGCATATACCAAGCTCTTTCAGACCGTTTTCGATAGCCTCACCTGTAAAGCCTGCCGTAAATCCAAGGGCGGTACTTTCGATACCAAGCTCTGCAAGTATGCATGATACGTTGATACCCTTTCCGCCGATAAAATATTCCTCGCTTGTAGTACGGTTTGTTATGCCGCCTATAAACTCATTCATATGGACAACATAGTCGATAGAAGGATTAAGCGTCAGTGTGTATATCATTTTGTCACCTCCCTTATAACTGTTTTATCTAAAAAGCCGCTGTACGGCAATTTATCGGTTATGACACAGCACTTTCTGAGTTCGGCAAATGTCACGGGATAAACCTTTCTGAATTTGCTGTGGTCGGCAAGAACAAATACTGCAAAGCTTTTTTCAATAGCCTTTTCCTTGAGCATAGCCTCCTCATTGTCAGGCGTTGTAAAGCCTGCGGTTATATCTATACCGTTAGTACCTAAGAAAGCCTTTGTAAAATTATACTTGAGCATATTTCTTATGCTTTCCGAGCCGACAACAGAAGCTGTAACTGATCTTATCCTGCCGCCGAGCATATAGGCTTTAAGACCTTTGGAAAGAAGTTTTTGTGCATGGATTATACCGTTTGTAACGAATGTCGCATTGGTATTTCCGATATGTTCTATAAGTCTTGAAGTGGTCGTACCGGAGTCTATGTAGATGAAGTCATCATTATTTATAAGCTGTGCGGCATAAGCTGCTATCTGCTCCTTTTCCTCAGGCATCATAACTTCCCTGATCTTTACTTCATCCTCATTTATTCCCTCAGTCCTGTTTATAGCTGCCGCACCGCCGTAGACCTTGCGGAGTCTGCCCTCCTTATCAAGAGCAACAAGATCACGCCTTATTGTTGATTCGGAAGTACCCGTCGCCTGTGCAAGCTCTGATACTGTTGCGGCATCACGTTCGGCAAGATAATCAAGTATATTCTTATACCTTTCATGTGTAAGCATATCTGTGCCTCCGTTCTCTTATCTATGATTAAATTATAGCACACTTTTATTTAAAGTCAAGCACAAATAATCAAACTCAATCAAATTTAATCAAAAATTCATTATTTGTTAATCTTTTGATATGTCAAGTCAGCTGTATTCACTCAAAGATAATCAAATATAACCAGACATGGCAATAAGTTCCAAAATTAAAACCGTACCGATCAGAAATGAAAGGTACGGTTTTTACTTATTACATGCATATTGCATGAACCTGATTTACTTTACGGTTACGGTAAAGGCTTTCTTTGAAACTTTTCCTGAGCTGTCCTTTACCTTTACAGATATATCATATTCTGTCTTTGATGCCGGCTTTATAGTGACGTTGGTATTGGAAGAATAATTTTGCTTTGTTTTCCATGATGTATCGGCTGACTTTTTATAGTAAACAGCGTACTGATATAAACCCGAACCACCCGCTGCAGAACAGGTGATATTGATTGTATCGCCAAGATTTATTGTTGCAGAAGCTACTTCAGAAGTATTTGCAAGAGATGCAGTTACTGTAACGGTAAATGTTTTTTTAACGATAGTTCCTGCTCCGTCTTTTACTTTTACGCTTACATCATATTTTCCTGTATGTTTTGGAGTGAAGGAAACTGATGCATTGTCTTTGTAATCCTGAGCCTGAGTCCAGCTTGAAGCCGTTGACTTCTTATAC
>JBGVAQ010000142.1:0-4603 GCA_045224775.1 Acutalibacteraceae bacterium
TTTCTGTCGTTCTTGCGGAAGTTGTTTCTCGGACCTGAAGGACGGCGTGGAGCCACGTCATTTTCAGGTGTAAGACCTTCGACCTCGATGAGAGCTTCACGGCGTGAGAGGTTAAGTCTGCCCTTATCGTCAATGTCGAGTACCTTTACGATGATGATATCATCAACATTTACAACATCGGTAACCTTTTCTGTACGCTTTACATCAAGCTGTGAGATATGGCAAAGACCTTCTTTTCCGGGAGCAATCTCAACGAATGCACCGAAATCCATAAGTCTTGTTACCTTGCCCTTGTAAATTGCACCGGGTTCGGGATCCCTTACGATAGTATCAACTATTGTCATAGCTCTGTTGCAGTTGTCGAGGTCAAGACCGCTTACATATACATGTCCGTCCTCTTCAATGTCTATCTTTACATCACATTCTGCACAGATCTTCTGTATTACCTTACCGCCTGAACCGATAACTTCTCTTATCTTATCAACAGGAATAACTGTTGAAAGCATCTTCGGAGCATACTTTGAAAGCTCCTTTCTCGGTTCGGGGATAGCCTTGAGCATTACTTCATCAAGGATATAATCACGGGCTTTATGTGTCTTATAAAGAGCCTCTTTTACCATTTCGGGAGTAAGACCGCTGATTTTAAGATCCATCTGAATAGCTGTGATACCCTCATGTGTACCTGCAACCTTGAAGTCCATATCGCCGAAGAAATCTTCAAGTCCCTGAATATCAACCATTGTCATCCAGCGGTCACCCTCTGTTATAAGACCGCATGAGATACCTGCAACGGGAGCCTTTATCGGTACACCGGCATCCATGAGTGAAAGTGTTGAACCGCATATAGAGCCCTGTGATGTAGAGCCGTTTGAAGAAAGTATCTCGGAAACAAGACGTATTGTATAGGGGAACTCCTCAGCCGAAGGAATTACAGGAACAAGTGCACGTTCAGCGAGTGCGCCGTGACCTATTTCACGTCTGCCGGGACCTCTTGAAGGCTTTGTTTCGCCTACGGAATAGGACGGGAAATTATAGTGATGGATATATCTCTTTGTTGTCTGGTCGTCAATACCGTCAAGTGTCTGCTGGTCGCTTATTGAGCCGAGAGTGGTTATAGTAAGCACCTGTGTCTGACCTCTTGTGAAAAGACCTGAACCGTGTACTCTGGGAAGAATGCCTACTTCGGAAGCGAGCGGACGCATCTGATCCATAGCTCTGCCGTCAACACGCTTCTGCTCATCAAGGAGCCAGCGGCGGACTATATATTTCTGTGTCTTGTAAAGACAGTCATCAATCTTTTCAGCCTGATCGGGATATATCTCGTCAAACTTTTCGTGAACGGCATCATATATAGGTTTAAGTCTTTCGTCACGGACTTTTTTATCGTCTGTATCGAGAGCGACACGGATATCATCAATAGCAAAAGCCTTTATAGCCTCAAGCATTTCGGGATCAGGCTCATTGCTTGGATATTCAAACTTAGCCTTGCCTATTTCAGCCTGAATGCCCTTTATGAACTCAATGATCGGCTGGTTAGCCTCATGGCCTGCCATGATACCGTTATACATAACATCATCGGGAACGATATCTGCACCTGCTTCTATCATAGCGATACGGCTGTCGGTAGATGCAACGGTAACAGCCATTTTTGATATTTCACGCTGTTCTTTTGTAGGGTTGATAACAAATTCACCGTCTATAAGACCAACGGAAACGGCTGAGATCGGGCCGTTCCACGGTACATCGGATATACTGAGTGCAACGGAAGTTCCGACCATAGCGGCAACTTCGGGCATACAGTCAGGATCATAAGCCATAACGGTACAAACTATGGATACGTCATTTCTCATATCCTTCGGGAAAAGGGGACGTATAGGACGGTCAATAACTCTTGATACAAGTATAGCCTTTTCGGAAGGTCTGCCCTCTCTCTTTCCGAAGCCGCCGGGAATTTTACCCATAGCATACTGTTTTTCTTCAAAGTCAACAGAAAGTGGGAAGAAATCAACGCCCTCTCTCGGCTTAGGTGCGGCAGTTACGGCAACATGAACAACTGTTTCGCCGTAGCGTACAAGGCAAGCACCGTTAGCAAGCTGTGTCATCTTGCCTGTTTCGATAACAAGCGGTCTGCCTGCAAATTCTGTTTCAAATGTTCTGAAATTCTCAAACATAGATTATCCTCCGGTTTTAAAATATATTTATAAAAGAGAGGCAGTCGGTTTAGCAATTAAACCAGAAAATTTACAAAACGGCAAATTACCGAAAAAATTTTCTCGTTTCACTGCTAAAAGCCGAACAAACACCCTCAATTATTGATAAAGGAAATAATGTGAATTAAGGCAGTCTGTAGAGAAACAGACTGCCCCGAAACACCTTGATTATTTACGGATACCAAGTCTTGCGATGATCGAACGGTAACGCTCGATGTCAACCTTTGTAAGATAGCTGAGAAGGCTTCTTCTCTGACCTATCATTTTGAAAAGGCCTCTTCTTGAATGGTGATCCTTCTTGTGAGTTTTGAGATGCTCGGTAAGGTCGTTGATCCTCTTTGTGAGGAGTGCGATCTGTACTTCGGGAGAACCTGTGTCGCCCTCGTGAGTAGCATACTCTTTGATAATAGCGTCTTTCTCTGTTTTAAGCATGTTTATCCACCTTTATAAAAAATATTCGTTAAACCCGCATTCTAAGTAAAAGGTCGGCAGAATGCCGCTGGTTTATACAGGGCTTGATCCCAAGACTGAGAACGGGGCATCAACGCTAATCATTATAACATACCGTTTTTACTTTTGCAAGTATTTATTTTTAAAAACAAAAACGAGAACGCCCCGATTATTACGGAGCGTCCTCTGTAAAAGGTCAATTATTTAGCAGTAATGTTTATATACTTCTTTGCAACTGCACCGCTTGCATCTTTTACGGCAACATATACAGTATATTTTCCTGCCTTGCTGAGTGTAACATCAATAGAAGCGTTTGAGGAATAATCCTGAAGCTTTGTATATTTGCTTGCAGTACTGAGCTTATAGCTTACTTCGTATGTCTTTGCACCTGTACCGCCTGATGAAGCACATTTTACCTTTATTTTATCACCTGCGGAAGCAGATTTTACAGAAAGTGTACTTGTATTTGTGAGGGTGCTGTTCTCATTTGCAGTAACAGTTACCTTTATTGTAACACTTGCAATATTGCCTGCACTGTCCTTAGCCTTTATGCATACTGAATAAGGTGTTGCACTTGTGGGCTTTATGGTTACGGTCTTATTAGTGGAATAATCCTGTATAGTGCTCCATGTTGAGCTTGATGTATGTCTGCACTGTACAGCGTATGTAACGCCACTGCCGTTCTTGCTTGCGCAGTTTACAGTAATATCTGAACCAAGCGGAACTGTTCTTGAAGAAACAGTTGAAGTATTTGTAAGAGTACTGTCTGCATTTGCAGTAACAGTTACCTTCTTTGTAACAGTTGCAATATTGCCTGCACTGTCCTTTGCTCTTATGCGGATATCATAAGGTGTTGCACTTGAAGGCTTTATTTTAACTGTCTTGTTTGAGGAATATGCCTGTATTGTACTCCATGTGCTGAGAGAAGAGAACTTGCAGCTTACTTCATAGGTAACGCCTGTGCTGCCTGAGCTGCCGCAGGTAACGGTAATGTCAGAACCCATAGGAACGACCTTTGAGGAAACATTTGATGTATTCGTCAGTTCGCTGTTTGCGTTTGCTGTAACGATCACCTTCTTTGTTACAGATGCGATATTGCCTGCACTGTCCTTTGCCTTTATAAGTACATAATAAGGTGTCGCACTTGAAGGCTTTATCGAAACATTGGTATTTGTCGAGAAATCCTGTGACTTGCTCCATGTCGAATCACTTGTATGCCTGCAATATACAGCATATTTTGTACCGCTGCCGCCATCGCTTGCACAAAGAACATTGATCTTTGAACCGAAAGGTACGGAAGCATCCGAAACTGCCGAGAGATTTGAAAGGTTGCTTGATGCATTTGCAGTAACCTTGAAGAAAAGAAGTTTCTCTGCGATATTGCCTGCACTGTCCTTAGCTTTTAACAGCACATCATATGTAGTAGCACTTGAAGGCTTTATCTTTACTGTCTTGTCTGTTGAATAATCACGGCTCTTTGTCCATTTGCCAGTTTCCTTGTCTGTACACTGTCTGGTATATGCGGCATACTGAACCGTACCCAGACCACCCTCGCTTTCACAAACAACAACAAGCTCATTTCCGACAGGAACTATTGTTTCTACCTTATCCGAAATATTTACAAAGGTATCGTTTGTGGGTGAAGAAGCTTTAAGCTCAAGATATTTAATATCTTCCTCGCCTCTGCTGTCCTTTGCCGTTATGCGTACATCGTAGATAGAAGAATATTCGGGAGTGATATTGCAAACATCACCTTCTGAAAATACTGTTTCCCAGCCATTCTCGGCATAAAGTGGTGTCCATGTATCTTCGGAAGTCATTTTGTATTCAATCTTATATTCAACATTACCTACATTACCCTCGGCAGCAAGTGCGATTGAAGCTTTTCCTCCGGCCTTTACAGTCTTTGAGTTTGTACCGTCAGCAAAAGAGGATTTATTTGT
>JBGVAQ010000143.1:0-5985 GCA_045224775.1 Acutalibacteraceae bacterium
GCGAAGTATATAGAGGAAAAGATTTATAAAATCAAGATACAGTTCAAGTGCTGTATTTACCGAAGCTTTTTTAAGCATTTCCTCATCATGTGAATAATAATTGTAGCCTGCTTTTATTTTTTTGGTATCGTATGCAGTAAATCCTACGAATAGCAGGATACCGGCAATACTTATAACAAGTGAAAGTCCATCCATGCGGAACAACATAGCTACAAGGGAATATACTATCAGAACTATCAGACCTATAGTAAGTATTGGTCCTAACTTTGTAAGGTCACGTTTTGTTACAATACCATAAACTGAGAAAGCTATAAACAGTACTGCTGTTGCAGCAAATGCAAATACTGCATCCTTACCGCCGACTGACACCAATATGGGCGAGATAGTTATACCGTTCACCGCAGAATACAACAGGAAACATACCATACTTGCAGTATAGGAAAGTTTACGGATAAAAAATCCTAATGCAACTACAAGAATTACTTCTGCAACAAATGCACCCATAAATACAGTGTAAAATTTCTCAACAAAAGCCGGATTGTTTGTGAGTACAGTCATCAGAATAAAGCCTATGATAAATGTTATCGAAAGACCTCCGCCGAGCCATGCATAAACCTTCTTGCTGTATTCGGCAAGGCTTATTTTGGACTCGCTGTATGTTCTCTGACCTGCCATCGACTGATTGTAATAGCCGTTATTCATCTGCTGATAATTTCCGTTGAAATTCTGCTGCTGTCCATAGCCATTATTATACTGATTATAACCGTTTGGCTGCTGTCCGTAGCCATTATTGTTATACTGGTTATAACCATTCTGCTGCTGTCCATAACCGTTGTTGTACTGATTATAGCCATTCGGCTGCTGTCCGTAACCGTTGTTGTACTGATTATAACCATTCGGCTGCTGTCCATAACCATTGTTGTACTGATTATAACCGTTTGGCTGTTGTCCGTAGCCATTATTGCCGTTTGGATATCCGTTATTTCCGTTATTCATAATGACACCCTTTCATGTATTCAATATTTACAGTAAACGACAAATGAGTTTTGATGTTCACCATATAATATAAATATAACTCTTTTTGTTTTCAAAGTCAATTATATTTATATCCAAAAAACAGTAATACATTCAATACTTTAATATATCAAAGAACTATATCGCTCTGGTGCAGCCTCTTTTCAAAGAAGTCCATAACCTTTATGAGAGGCAGTCTGATTATAAGTCCGATAAATAGTGCTGCCGGTACAAAGCAAAGCAGCAAGAGAACATTTCTCCAATAATTGCTCATATCCGGACCTGCAATTGCTTCTCTGAGAATATCGTTTCCGTAACGGAATGGAAGGAACGGTGCAATATCCTGAAACGGCTGCGGAAGGAGCTGTATCGGGAATGTTCCGCCCGAACCTGCTACCTGTAAAACAAGTATGATTACAGAAATTGCCTTTCCTATAACATTGAATGCCGCTGTTAGAGAATAGATTATTATTGAATATACAAATCCTGATATCATACATCCGAGAACAAACAGAGTTTTATTGCTGCACTGTATGCCGAGGAAATAAAGATCTCCGAGCGATATTATCAATGACTGGAGCTGACTTATCAGGAAGAATATTATATATCTTCCGAAAAATATCTGTGTTTCATTAAGTTTTGTCATAGCAAGGCGGCGTTTCTTTTTAAGTTCAAGGCTTATTATAGCACTTAAAACTATACCGCCTACCCATATGCCGAGAGATGTATAAAACGGTGACATAGCCGTACCGTAATTATCTATAGCATACATACGGTGTGTTTCAGCTTCGGCAGGATCAGAGAAAAATCCGCTTAACGCATCCGGATCTCCTAATATTTTCCTTATGAAATTCAGAAGCTCATCCTCATTCTCTATTGATTCAGCTTTTTTGATAAGATCATCTATATCTTTCTTTGAATCGGCTATTATTTCTTTTGCACCCGAAAAAGTCTTTTTGAGATCTTTAAGTACATCTATCGAACTTGTTATAGTTTTTTCAAGCTTTGGCAGATCATGATTTGTATTTGAAAGAAAATCAGACAATTTATCAATGGTTTTATACAAATCATTTACAGATGAATTTATAGAACTTTTAAGGTTACCAAAACGCATTTTTACAAGTGCTGTCTCATTTTTACCTGAAGTAACCATTTTTCTTATATCATCCTGTATCTCCTTAGGCAGTTTGCCTGTAGCCGTTATCAGATCGGCAGCATTTATGAGTTTATCCTGTATTGCCTGCTGGTGTTCATTTATAGAATCCAGTTTATTTATCAGAAACGACATATCTACACCGAATGAACTCTGCATACCCTGAAGTATAATTTTCAGATAGCCGTTTATGCTTATTATCTTTCTGCTTATGCTTCCTATCTGTATAAGCTCGTCAGCCGCATCCTTAGAACCGCTTTCAAGACCGTCAAATACCTTTTTGAGTCTGTTGTCGATATCATCATAAAGTTTCTCAACGGAATTTATTATTTCTTCAACAGACGCTACTAATCTTGAATTGAATGACTTTGTAGAATTCATTACTGACTCAAGATCATTTCCGAGACTTTTAATCGAAAGTATTATATCAGACAATCCCGGCATTATATCAAGATTAGCTTCAAGAAGGCTTTGGAGTGTATCTGTCAGATTTTCAAAAACACCCATGCCGCTATCGAAATTGCCAAGCTCGGCAGAAAGCTTTGTAAGGTCTTCAATAAGCTTTTTAAGGACAGTATCCTTATTTTTAACTACCTCATCGGTCGTTATGTTGAGCGTCTTTGCTATAATATTTGTAACCTCTTCAACATATGCCGCTTTAAGCTCTGAAACGACAGTATTAACACCCGTATTTGTTATCTTTGGTGAGATAGCATTTATTTTTTCATTTACATAGTAATCTATCTTTGACTGTACAAATTCTCCTGTAGTTATTGACAGAAGATCTTCACTGAAGTTCTCGGGTATAACTACTGCCGCATAATATCTTCCCTTATCAACACCGTCTATGGCTTCCTGCTCATCAACAAATTTCCAGCCCATTTTATCATTGGCTTTCAGCTTTTCTATGAGCTTATCACCTGCATTAACGCTTATCGACTTGAAAGTATAACCCTTATCATTGCTGCATACGGCAAACATAAGATTTCCTGTTGCAGAATACGGATCCCAGTTTGACGCTATATTGAACCATGAATATAATGCAGGAAGTACAGATATGCCTATTATTACAATAAAGGCAATTATATTTCTGACGATACTTTGTATATCACCAAGAAATATTCTGAATATGTTTTTCATATCATTACACTTCTCCTTTTTCATTTTTATTCCATTGCAATAATATCACAGTTAATTTTCAGGTGGTTCTCCGTACTCCTCATCGTCCTCGAGTTCATCATCAAGCTCGTCCTTCAATCCGAGCATTTCTTTGTAGGTATCATACCTGTAATCGGCAGTTATCATCACTGCAATACATGATATTATTACAGTTATCCAGAGTATGAGTGCTATAACCTTCATAGCATTACTCAGCATAAGCAGCACTAACACAATTAATGACAGAATTATAATTGCAACTCCTGCTTTTCTGTATTTAAAACGCTTTTGGTTGTATTCCTCATACTTTTTATAAACTGCAAGATAAGTCAGATGCTCCTGTTCAGACTGCGGAACTGCTTTGTTTTTATCACCGTCCGGCTTCTCAGCATACACATTTGTATTCTCCTGTATGTTTATATTTTCATCAACCGCCATATTTTTAACACCCCTTTCCTTATAAATTTGCCTGTATATTAAGCATTGTTGTATGATATTCACTTTTTCTTTAAATAATCACACTATGAAATATTATATATATAAAAATCAATCGTGTCAAATAAATTAAAGCAAATTCCGGACAATTTCAAAAATATGTACAAAAACGGCTGCCGGTACACCCCCGACAGCCTTAATAATGTTATTTTACGTACACGATTTTTTATCATCGTGCACATTCCCCTCATCAAGAAATTCATCATAATAATCAACTGCATCAATATGCTCATTGTTCGTCATACCGTTTGAAATAAATGCTGTATAATCTTCAATGCCGTAGCGGCTGTTTTCATACGATATTCCCGAACCGTCAAAAAGCTGACCGTCTTTTTCCTGACTGATGTTCTTATTACTCTTTTTCAAAAGCTCACCGCCATACTTTAAATTTACGGACTTTTATATCCGTAAATAGTATGGGCAGAAACATGCTGATTTATTATTAAAGAGAACCGATGTCTGTAAGCTCATACGGTGTCTGCTGATAAACAAAGTAATTCAGCCAGTTTGAATAAATTATTGTGGCATAGCTTCTCCATGTAAGTGCCGGCAATGCTCTCGGATCATTTCCGGGAAAATAATTATAAGGAAGCTGGGGCTTCATTCCCTTGTTTCTGTCACGAAAGTATTCATTAGCAAGAGTATTCCTGTCATATTCGGCATGACCGAAAACAAAGAATTGTCTGCCGTTCTTCTTTGCAACTATCGCAACACCTGCTATATTTGAGGATGCAAGTATTTCAAGTTCGGGATGTTCCCTTATATCAGAACGATGTACGCCTGTATATCTTGAATGCGGAAGAAGTATCTTATCATCGCAGCCTCTCATAAGCGGATGAAAAATATCCATTACCCTGTGAACATAAATTCCCGAAAGCTTTTCATCAAGAGTATATTTCGGTACCCCGTAATGATAATATATTCCTGCCTGAGCACCCCAGCATATATGCATGGTACTGTAAACATGAGTCGTTGACCAGTTCATTATAGTACAAAGCTCTTCCCAGTAATCAACCTCTTCAAACGGCAGTTTTTCAACAGGTGCTCCTGTTATTATCATACCGTCAAAATACTGCTCCTTGATATCATCAAACGTCTTATAAAATGCTGTAAGATGATCGGCAGGCGTATTTTTTGATGTATGAGTAGCAGTCTGCAAAAGCTCTACATCCACCTGCAACGGACTGTTTCCCAAAAGCCTCAGAAGCTGAGTTTCAGTTTCTATTTTGTTAGGCATAAGATTCAGGATCACTATTTTCAGCGGACGTATATCCTGTGTTATCGCCCTTTCGTTAGTCATAACAAAAATATTTTCAGATTCCAGCGTTTTTGTAGCAGGAAGTCCGTTCTGTATTTTTATAGGCACAACGATTCACTTCTTTCTTTATTATTCTCTTTAATAAAATTTTACATATGAAAATGCCGCTGTGTAAATAGGCGGCATTTATCATTGCTGCAAAATAATTTTTCTTTATCATAAAACTTGTATCAATCGTTATTATTTCCCAACACAAGCTTTATTTGTTCTTCGGTAAAACCGTTTTTTCTCATATTCTTTATGATAATATCTCTTTCCTTAGTTCTGCCCTCAGCCAAGCCTTTTTCTCTGCCCTCAGCTAAGCCTTTTGCTAAACCTTCTGCTAAACCTTCTGCTAAACCTTCTGCTCTGCCTTCACGTCTTGAACCTATTATAGCTGATGCCTCATCATGCATACGCTTTTCACGATAATATGCCTCTCTTTTCAGCTTTTCATCAGCACTAAGCTCACGAAGTTTGACTATTGTTTCGTGAACTTCGGGAATTGTGGATTTATTCTGAATTTCCATAAGATCACTCTCCGTTTCCGCATTTATAAGGTAAAGCCAATCCTCCATACGTCTGTTCTTCTTGAATTTTCCGAGCTTTTTAAGTTCAAAAAAATGTATAGCAAACTTATCTGTCAGAAGCTCTCCACGTTCATTTTCAAGTATCCTGAAATTCGAGTGATAGTCCTCACAGTCAAACAGGTCAAAATTTATGATATTTATACATATCGTTTGTTTCAGTTCACCGTATTCTTCTCCGACTTTTAGTTCTTCACTGTAAAGTTTCGACCAATAAAAAAGAGTTCTGTCCTTGAAATCAGGCTCACGGTTCACCTGCATCTCAATATTAACTATCCTGT
>JBGVAQ010000144.1:0-9140 GCA_045224775.1 Acutalibacteraceae bacterium
TACAGGCTCACTAAAGACGATATAATGACGCTTGAAAATAAAAAGGACAAATCATCAGAAAATCTCATAAGCTCTATCGAAAAATCAAAAAACAATGACCTCTACAGACTTGTATTCTCTCTCGGCATACGTCATATCGGTCTTAAAGCTGCAAAACTTCTTTCGGATAAATTTCTTACTCTTGATAATATAGCAAACGCAAGTGCAGAGGATATTTCCGAAATAGAAGGCTTCGGAAATATAATGGCTGAAAGTACAGCCGCTTACTTCTCTCTTGATGAAACCAAAAAGCTTATCGGCGAAATAAAACAGCTCGGCATCAATACAAACAACCTCAATCCCTCGAAAGCCGTTTCGGAAAACAGTCCGTTTGCAGGAAAAACATTCGTTATAACAGGAACTCTCCCGAACTACAAGCGTACAGAAGCCGCTGCCATAATCGAAAATGCAGGCGGAAAGGTATCTTCAAGCGTATCAAAGAAAACCGACTTTGTTCTTGCAGGTGATGAAGCAGGCAGTAAACTCACAAAGGCTCAGTCACTCGGTATAACGATAATTGATGAGGCAGAGTTTGAAAAAATGAGAAAGCTTACAGATTGAGGCAGCATAAAGATGTTAAAAAAATTTTTCAGGGCATATTCAAAAAAATCAGTCCACTATATAATCAAATTTCTTAGATGGTCATTGCTTTCACTGATAACAGGTGTCGTAGTCGGAGGTCTGAGCACGTTTTTTGCTTTCTGTATGAACACCGCAACAGAATATCGTGAAGAAAACAGCTATCTTCTGTTCTTTCTTCCGCTTGCAGGTATCGTGACAGTCTTTTTATACAGCATATTCAAGTACAAGAATGACAAGGGTACTAACCTTGTACTTTCAACGATACATGCAAAATCAGAGATACCTTTCCGCATGGCTCCGCTTATATTTACCGCAACCGTCCTTACTCACCTTTTCGGCGGTTCTGCCGGACGTGAGGGTGCAGCGTTACAGCTTGGCGGAAGTGTCGGAAATCAGCTCGGCAGATGGTTCAGGCTTGATGCGGCTGACAGAAGAATAGTAGTACTTTCGGGCATGAGTGCGGCATTCTCTGCCGTTTTCGGCACACCTATGGCGGCAGCATTATTCTCTATGGAGGTCGTAAGCGTCGGCATACTTTACTATGCCGCACTTCTCCCCTGCGTTTTTTCCTCGCTTTTAGCAGCATATATCGCCTCATTGTTCGGCGTAAGAGAAACATCTTTCGACACTGTACATTTCCCGTCAATGACAATACCAATAGCCGCCGAAACTATAATACTTGCAGGTCTGTGTGCACTTCTGAGTGTAGTATTCATTGTACTTCTGCACAAAACAGGTGATCTTTTCAGAAAGTATCTCAAAAACCCTTATATCAGAATATTCCTTGCAGGCTGCGCAATAGTTATATTATCTTTGATTCTTAACACCAGTGACTACAACGGTGCAGGTCTGCCGGTTATTGCAAGAGCCGTAAACAAAGGTGAAGCCGTCCCCTATGCGTTCATACTCAAAATGCTGTTCACGGCGATAACAATAGAAGCAGGTTTCAGGGGCGGCGAGATCGTACCGTCATTTTTCGTAGGTGCAACTTTCGGCTGTACATTCGGTATGATAGTAGGTCTTTCACCGTCAGTATGTGCGGCAGTCGGTCTTATTGCCGTATTCTGCGGCGTAACTAACTGTCCGATAACTTCAATGCTCATAAGCATTGAGCTTTTCGGTTCCGGCGGCATATACTACTTTATGATTGCCATAGCTGTAAGCTATTTCCTGTCGGGATATTACGGTCTTTACAAAGATCAGACAATAGTTTATTCCAAATACAAGGCAAAATATCTCAACAGAAAAACAAAACAATGACTTAAAACCGCAAGTTATAACTCCCTCAGTCAGCTTCGCTGACAGCTCCCTCAGTGAGGGAGCCTTTTTATTAACAAAAAATCAAAAAAGTACTTGCAAATCAGATATCACTGTGATATAATATTATTCGCAAATCGCACGCTGACCTTATTCTTTAGGTGTATCCGTTAAGGGTATGGGAATAGTTCAGGTCGGCGGAGGAAAATTAACCTAAGGAGGACATTTCAAATGGCATCAGTAGTATCAATGAAACAGCTTTTGGAGGCAGGTGTTCACTTCGGACACCAGACAAGAAGATGGAACCCTAAAATGGCTCCCTATATCTTCACAGAGAGAAATGGTATCTATATCATCGACCTTCAGAAGACAGTAAAAAAGCTCGAGGAGGCTTACAACTTTGTTCGTGAGCTTTCAACAGAGGGCAAGTCAGTACTTTTCGTAGGTACAAAAAAGCAGGCTCAGGATTCAGTTAAGGAAGAGGCTCTCCGTGCAGGTGCATATTATGTAAATGCAAGATGGCTCGGCGGTATGCTCACTAACTTCACAACTATCCGCCGCAGAATCGAAAGACTCAAGCAGCTCCGTACAATGGAATCAGACGGTACATTCGATCTTCTTCCCAAGAAGGAAGTTATCAAGCTTAACCTTGAGATCGAAAAGCTCGAAAAGTTCCTCGGCGGTATCAAGAACATGAACGAGATCCCCGGCGCTCTCTTCATCGTTGATCCCCGTAAGGAGAGAATCGCAGTTGCTGAAGCAAAGAAGCTCGGTATTCCGATCGTTGCTATCGTTGACACAAACTGTGATCCTGATGAGATAGATTATGTTATCCCCGGCAATGATGACGCTATCCGTGCAGTAAAGCTCATCTCCGGTGCAATAGCTAACGCTATCATCGAGGGCAACGAGGGCAGAATGGGCGCAGCTGCTGAAGAAGAAGCTGCTGCTGAAGAAGAAGAGACTGAAGAATAATCTGATATAACAGAATACCCGCAAGAAATTTGCGGGTATTTTTTAAAGACCGGCAAGCCGCCGGATCCTTATATAGTCTTTGTAAGAAGATTTGTTATAGTTTACTTTATTTCCTTACAAAGCTATGAAAATATTTTTTACGGAGGTAATTACTATGGCTTTTACAGCACAGGACGTTAAGACATTAAGAGAGAGAACAGGCTGCGGTATGATGGACTGCAAAAAGGCACTTTCACAGACCGACGGCAATATGGAAAAGGCAATAGACGTACTCAGAGAGCAGGGACTTGCAAAGGCTGCTAAAAAGGCTTCAAGAATTGCTGCTGAGGGTGTTGCTTGTGCATTCGCAAATGACGAGGGTACAGTAGGCGTTGCTATCGAAGTAAATGCTGAAACAGACTTCGTTGCTAAGAACGCAGAATTTCAGGCATTCGTAAAGACTGTTGCAGATACAGTTATGACTGAGGCTCCGGCTGACGTTGAAGAGCTTCTCACAAAGAAGGCTGCCGGCACAGAAATGACAGTTGCTGAGCTTCTTCAGGAGAAGATCCAGACTATCGGTGAGAACATCATCATCCGTCGTTTTGCTCGTTATGAGGGCACTGTTGCAACTTACATCCATGCAGGCGGCAAAATTGCTGTTATGGTTAAGTTCGATACAGACGTTGCAGGCAGTGATGAGTTCAAGGCATATGCAAAGGATATCGCTATGCAGGTAGCTGCTGCTGCTCCTTCTTATCTCGACAAAACTCAGGTTCCTGCTGAGGTTCTTGAGCATGAGAAGAAGATCATGACAGAGCAGATGATCAACGAGGGCAAGCCTGCTGATAAGGTCGAGAAGATCGTAATGGGCAAGATCGGCAAGTACTATGAGGAAAACTGCCTTATCAATCAGGTATTCGTTAAGGACAGCAAGGTAAAGATCGACCAGTACACAGCTCAGACTGCAAAAGCTCTCGGCGGTAAAATAGCTATCGCTGACTTTGTACGTTTTGAAAAGGGCGAAGGCCTTGAGAAGCGTGCTGACGATTTCGCAGCAGAAGTTGCAAGCATGGTTAAATAATAATGCATAATGCGTAATTCATAATGCATAATTAATAATTATCACGCACAGTAAACTTTAAATGGTTTGCTGTGCGTTTTTGTTTTATATTAATCGGCAATTCACCTTGTATTCATAAATTTAATATAATATCTGAATATAAATATATGAACGGAGGACATAATATGGAACGGAAAGATAAATACATCAGGCTGCTTTCGGAAAAATATCCTACAATGAGGTCACTTCTAAGGGAAATAATAAATCTTTCTGCAATACTCAATCTTCCAAAGGGTACAGAACACTTTATGAGCGATATACATGGCGAATATGAAGCCTTCTGCCATATACTCAACAACTGTGCCGGAGTTATCCGTGAAAAAGCAAACATGCTTTACGGCGACAGGCTTTCAGACAGTGAGATCGAAGAAATATGCACGATAATATACTACCCTAAAGAAAAACTCAGCCTTATCAAAAAAGAAAGAGTAATAAGTCCCGACAGGTACAGGCTTATCATAAACCGTATGATAGAAATTGCCGGTCTGCTTTCGTCAAAATATACACGTTCAAAAGTCCGCAAGGCTATGCCTGAGGATTATGCATATATCATAGATGAACTTCTTCATGCTCAGAAAGACGAGGATGATAATCAGATACGCTACCACGAAAAAATACTTGACAGTATAATCGGAATAGATGCCGATGACTTTATATATGCACTGGCAGGACTTATCAAACGTCTTGCAGTTGACCATCTCCATATAGTCGGAGATATTTTCGACCGTGGAGCAAATGCCGATAAGATACTTGATCTCCTCATGCAGCACCATTCACTTGATATACAATGGGGAAATCACGATATACTATGGATAGGTGCAGCATCGGGAAATGAAGCATGTATAGCCAATGTTGTAAGAAACTGCATAAAGTATGACACGCTTGATATTCTCGAAAGCGGATACGGTATAAGCCTGAGAAAATTAACTGTATTTGCAGGCGAAACGTACAAAAACGGCAGCATAACCGAAAAGGCTCTAAGGGCAATTTCCGTTATACAGTTCAAGGCTGAAGGACAAATAATACTCCGTCATCCCGAATATAATATGAAGGACAGACTTCTTCTTGATAAGATAGACAAGAAAAACGGCAGTATATCTATAAACGGAAAGGAATATGCTGTAAACGATACTGACCTCCCTACTGTCAGTGATAATGACAGCGGAAAAAATCCTTACATCTATTCAGATGAAGAGTATGAGATAATAAATGACCTTAAAACAGCTTTCATAAACAGCACCAGACTTCAAAAGCATATACGCTTTATAATTGAAAAAGGCAGTATGTATCTTAGATATAATGACAATCTTCTATATCACGGCTGTATTCCGCTTGATGAATCAGGTAATTTCTTCGGCGTAAAGGTGTTTGACGGTATATACAAGGGAAAAGCACTTCTTGATATTGCAGATAAAACTGTAAGGCGTGTTTATTATCATAAGAATGACGGAACTATTATGAAAGCTGAAATATTCCGTAAGGAAAGCTATAATGAAGAACTTGATTTTATCTGGTATCTGTGGAGCGGAAGAAAATCGCCGTTATGCGGAAGAAACATAAAGACATTTGAAAGATACTTTATAAATGACAAAAGTGCATGGCACGAGGAATCCGATCCTTATTACAGCTTTTATGAAACGGAAAAATGCTGTAGTATGATACTTCGTGAATTCGACCTGTATTCCCCCTATTCCCACATAATAAACGGTCATACACCTGTACTTGCTTCAAGAGGTGAACAGCCTATAAAAGCAAATGGTATGCTGCTTGTAATAGACGGCGGTTTCTGCAAGGACTATCACAGCAAGACAGGCATTGCCGGCTATACGCTTATCTTCAATTCACACGGGCTGCGTATCAAAGCACATCAGCCTTTTGAAAGCATTGAAAAGGCTCTTTCCGACAACATGGATATAGTATCAAGCTCTCAGCTTATCGAAACTGAGAAAAACAGGATAATGGTAAAGGATACAGACAACGGCAAAAGGATAATGGAGGAAATAGATGATCTTTACGAACTCTTACTTTACAAAAAAAACAAAAGGTGAATAATACATAAAAATGAATGCAGTATCCGAGGAGTGACATTAAGGATACTGCATTCTTTATCAAAATATTAAGTTGTTATCATTATTTGGAATCCTGCAAAGCATCAAAGCCTGTCTCGCCTGTCCTGATCTTCACAACATCTTCAACATCATAGATGAATATTTTTCCGTCACCTATATGTCCTGTATAAAGTGCCTTTACAGCCGTATCAATTACCTGCTTTACAGGTACCTTGCTGACAACTATATCAACACGGATTTTCGGCAGGAGGTTCATTTCGACCTCAACACCTCGATAGTATTCGCTGCTGCCCTTCTGTGTGCCGCAGCCGAGTACCTGAGTTACTGTCATACCTGTAATGCCGATAGCTGTAAGTGCTGTGTTAAGCTCGGTGAATTTACTCTGCTTTGTGACAATGCTGATATTCGTGAGCTTAGGTCTGCTCTCATCCGTCTTCTTTTCAAGCGGAGTGAGAAGATTGACTTCAACTGCCTTTTCGGGTGATACATTACCCTTCTTTTCTGTCTTGCCTGTAAGAACCTGCGGTACCTGCATAAAGTCTGCATATGAGCTTGCAAGACCATGCTCTGTGAGGTCAAGTCCTCTTACCTCTTCATCTCTTGATGCACGGAGACCGATTGTCTTTTTGAGAACAAAGAAGATTATAGTCATAAGAACTGCGGTATATGCACCTATGCAAAGAATACCGAGAGCCTGTTTGCCAAGCTGTGTGAATCCGCCGCCGTAAAGAAGGCCGAGTGTGTCTTTATCCTTTGAGAAAATACCTACTGCAAGTGTTCCCCATATACCGTTGCACATATGAACGGCTACAGCACCTACAGGATCATCAACTTTAAGCTTGCTGTCAACAACTTCAACAGCTATAACAACGATAATACCTGCTACGATACCGATAATGAGTGAACCGAGAATATCTACTGTGTGACAGCCTGCTGTTATTGCTACAAGACCTGCAAGAGAGCCGTTGAGCGACATTGAAACATCGGGCTTGCCGTTCTTGATCCATGTGTATATCATTGTTGCACACGTTGCAGCGGCAGGTGCAACTGTAGTTGTGGCGAATATCTGTGCAAGCTGTGTAACATCTGTTGCGGCTGCACCGTTAAAACCGTACCAGCCGAACCAGAGAATGAATACACCCAATGCGCCGAGTGTAAGGCTGTGACCGGGAATAGCTCTCGGCTTGCCGCTCTTGGAATACTTGCCGATACGAGGTCCTACCATAGCAGCACCGATAAGTGCCGATATACCGCCGACAGTGTGTATGCAAGCAGAGCCTGCAAAATCTACAAAACCGAGCTGTGCGAGCCAGCCGTTACTGTTCCATACCCAGCCTGCTTCTATAGGATATACTACAAGGCTTATAAGACCGCTGTATATACAGTATGAAATGAACTTTGTTCTCTCTGCCATAGCACCCGAAACAATAGTTGCAGCGGTAGCACAGAACACAAGATTGAATACGAATGATGACCACGGGAAATTATTGAAATCCGTGAATATCTGGAGGTCCGGCACACCTATAACACCGAAAAGATAGTTTTCAGACATCATAAGTCCGAAGCCGAGGAAAATAAACATTATTGTACCTATACAGAAATCCATCAGGTTTTTCATAATGATATTTCCGGCATTTTTTGCTCTTGTAAAACCTGTTTCCACCATAGCGAAACCGCACTGCATGAAAAATACCAATGCTGCACCTATAAGGTACCATATACTGATCGTAAACGCATTTGCTTGCTGTACAGCCGTATTAACAACGGTATCCATACTTCTCCACCTTTTTTCCTTTTAAATTTTCTTTCCTGATTTATATTAAACCACTTGATAATCTTATACGCCAAAAAGAATATCTGCATAAGACGGATAAGGCCAGTAAGCAGCGGCTGTCTTGCTCTCCATAGCATCTCCGAGTGTTCTTAACTCGCCCATGAGTGCAAATACTGTATTTCTGTAATAGAGTGCAAGCTCAAGCGGCTTGTCTGCATAGAGAGATGCATTATTTGCTGCTTCTTTAAGCTCTGCCGTCTTCTTTACAAAGCTTTCAAGATCTGATGAAAGCTCCTCAATGAGTTTTGTTTCGGCATATACCGAATATGACGCTGAAAGCTGCTTCTTTGCGATTGCTGCATCTGAAAGCTTGTTTACAAAAGCGATAACAGCAGGTGTGATGTTCTTCTCTGCCATATCGATCATTGTACGGGCTTCGATTCTGAGCTGCTTGCTGTATGTTTCAAGCTCGATCTCATATCTTGCGTGTATCTCTGCCTCTGTTACAATACCGTTCCTTACGAACAGATCAACATTTTTCTTATCAACATAGTGTGCCATAGCCTCAGGAAGTGAACGGTAGTTGCAGAGCCCTCTTCTTTCGGCTTCCTTTACCCATTCGTCAGAATAGTTATCACCGTTGAAGATGATGTTCTTATGCTCGGTGAGTGTACGCTTTATGAGAGCCTTTGCAGCTGCTCCGAGATCGTCTGCCTTTTTAAGCTCCTCACAGAACTGTGAAAGCTCATCTGCTACCATTGTATTGAGCATATAGTTCGGACATGCGATATTAAGTGATGAACCCAATGCACGGAACTCAAACTTGTTTCCGGTGAATGCAAACGGTGATGTACGGTTTCTGTCTGATGTATCCTTCTTGAAATCCGGAAGTACATCAACTCCTGTAAGCATGTTTACTTTGCCGTTTGAACGGTAATCTGTACCGTTAATGATAGAATCTACAAGTGCGCCGAGATCATCGCCGAGGTACATTGAGATGATAGCCGGAGGTGCTTCATTTGCGCCAAGTCTGTGGTCGTTTCCTGCGGATGCAACTGTAAGTCTGAGAAGATCCTGATATTCATGCACAGCCTTTACGATAGCTGCAAGGAATATCTGGAACTGGAGGTTGCTTTCGGGATTTTTGCCGGGATCAAGAAGATTTTCACCAGTGTTTGTAGAAATAGACCAGTTATTATGCTTGCCTGAACCGTTAACGCCTGCAAACGGCTTTTCATGGAGAAGACATACAAGACCGTGCTTTTCGGCTGTCTTTTTCATTACTTCCATTGTAAGCTCGTTATGGTCGGTAGCAATATTTGATGTTGCAAATATTGGTGCA
>JBGVAQ010000145.1:0-2255 GCA_045224775.1 Acutalibacteraceae bacterium
TCCACAAGCAGCAGCGGCGAAATGGAAAGAAGTGCGACTATAAGCCATTGTAAAGGCGTGAGCGGTGATGTGCTGAATATTGCAGAAAGGAACGGTACTGATATTACCGATATCTGCATTAAAGAACCGATGATGAATGCGCCCGTCAGCTTCATGTTGCCGAAGAAGCCTGTTCTGAAAAGCGAATGTCTGCTTCGCAGATTGAAAGAATGTACAAGCTGACTAAGACTCAGTACTGCAAATGTCATTGTCCTTGCTATTACAGGTTCACTTCCCGTATCAAAAAATACACGCCCTATCGTATATGCAAGAAAAGCCAGTGCGCCGATAAAACAGCCCTCTGTAATTATACTCCTTGCCGCACCGTTGCCGAATATGGAATGTGAGGTGTCGGAAGGCTTTCTTTCCATGATATCGGGTTCGGCAGGTTCTGCACCGAGAGCCAGCGCCGGCATTGAGTCTGTTACAAGATTTATCCACAAAAGCTGTATCGCAAGCAGCGGTGAGGGCAGACGCATCAGGAATGCACAAAGTACCGTCAGTATCTCACCGATGTTACTCGACAAAAGAAAATGGACAGTCTTTTTGATGTTCTCGAATATACCACGTCCCTGTTCGACAGCTTCTACTATTGTTGAGAAATTATCGTCCGTGAGTATCATGTCAGCGGCATTTTTGGCAACGTCAGTGCCGCTTTGTCCCATAGCACAGCCTATATCGGCACATCTCAGCGCCGGTGCATCGTTTATTCCGTCACCTGTCATGGCAACGACTGCACCTCTTGACTGGAAAGCCTTGACTATCCGCACTTTATGTTCCGGAGATACCCTTGCAAATACGGAGTATGAGTATATATTCCTTTCAAGTTCACTCTGCGGCAGCTTGTCAAGCTCCGCACCGGTAAGAGCTTTGCTGTTTTCCGTGAATATACCAAGCTCGGCGGCAACGGCTTTTGCTGTTGCTATATGGTCTCCGGTTATCATAACGGGCAGTATTCCGGCTTTTCTGCACATTGATACAGCCGACTTTGCCTGTGGTCTCGGAGGATCGTTCATGCCTATAAGACCGCAGAATACAAGACTGTTTTCCGCTTCGGAAATGCTTTTCGGCGGATAATTGCAGTCCTTGTATGCAACGGCTATAACACGCATGGCTTTTTCCGCAAGCTGACTGTTAAGCGAAAGTATTTTTTTACGGTATTCGCTGTTTATGCCCTGCTCAATGCTGTCATTCTTTACGGCTGTGCAGAGTGACAGGAGTATGTCGGGTGCGCCTTTGGCTATTACTCTGTATCTGCCGTTTTTCAGCCTGTGGACGGTAAGCATACGTTTCCGCACGGAATCAAAGGGAAATTCCTGTATTCTTGTAAACTGAATATCAAGCCTGTCCTTGTACAGTCCCGCTGATGCGGCTGCGTTTACTATGGCGGCTTCTGTCGGATCACCGTTTGCCGAATATCCGGAAGAATTTTTTGTAAGAGTACAGTTGCTGCAAAGAGTACCGAGTTCGAGTATAAAGCTTCCTGATGATGAATGTGCGCTGACTGTTCCCTGCGGTGAGGTTATGTTTGCGACAGTCATTTTATTCTGTGTGAGAGTGCCTGTCTTGTCGGAGCATATTACTCCTGCACTTCCAAGCGTTTCAACGGCGGGGAGATGCCTTACTATTGCACGGTGCATTGCCATTTTTCTTACGCCCAGCGCAAGCACTATAGTTACAACGGCAGGCAGTCCTTCGGGTATGGCTGCAACGGCAAGGCTAATTGATATCATGAACATTTCAAGCGGCGGCACTTTTTGCAGCATTCCGAGTATGAATATAACTACACATATACCGAGCGCAGCCGTACCGAGTATTTTTCCTGTTTTTGCAAGACTTTTTTGCAGAGGTGTTTTTGGACTTTCCTCGCTGCTTATCATTTCGGCTATCTTTCCCACCTGAGTTTTCATACCTGTTTCCGTGACTATCGCCTTTGCATGACCTGATGTGATGAATGATGACGAAAATATCATGTTGCTTCTGTCGGCAGGCGGTGCTTCTTTCGGAAGAATACAGTCGTGACGCTTATCTGAAGGGACGGATTCGCCCGTCAGAGCAGATTCTTCGGCTTTAAGTGAGGTACAGTCGGCAAGTCTTGCGTCTGCGCATACAAGGTCACCGGCTTCGATACATAGTATATCGCCGGGAACAAGTTCTTCGGAGGGTATGCTTATCTGTTTTCCGCTGCGTATGACACGGGCATGAGGTGACGAGAG
>JBGVAQ010000146.1:0-4872 GCA_045224775.1 Acutalibacteraceae bacterium
ACCTTGTTTGTAAGATCCGTTCTGTCATAGGATGCAAATATATTGCCGTCAGCATCATACACATATGGACTGTCGGCAGCTCCGATCTTGCTCTTTATATCATGCAGTCCTGCATATTCACAGGCATATATAGGTGTTGCAGCTCTTGCAGCAGTAAGCTTTGAAAAGCTTCCGGAATTAGGATCGGGAAGTCCTCCCTGAGTAGAATTGTGTGTTGAAACATTATTTACAACTCCGGAAATGATCGCCGAATAATATTCCCTGCAAGCCTGATTCAGTGATGATGCATCCGATTTTTCTGCTGTAACTGCCGCGTCATGTATAAGATTCATTACAAACGGTGTCGCTATAGCCGCAATAATCCCCAATACAGCAATAACAACAACCAGTTCTACAAGAGTAAAACCTTTTTTACATTTTTTCTTCATATCAAAAGCTCCGAGCTTTTCCATAGCTCCAACCTCCCCATAAATCCATCTGCCGCCGCTTGCAGATTCTTTTAAGATATTCTATCACTTATTACAAGAATGTCAACTCAGGGAATAAAAATTCGTCATTATATACCTTTCTTTTATTTGTTGGCAATTATACTTAAACAAATATAACTACGAATTATTCTTTGCAGAAATTTTAGTTATTTATACACCGCCAACTAAAAGTATAAACAAATTTTCCCTTACTTAATATAATAAACATTATATTATGCAAAATCAAGTACTATAAGGAAAAATGCTACAAATATAGTATCAAAAGTAAATAACAGCCGATTTTTCTACAAAAAAGAGCCGCCGGACAACAACCGGCGGTAATTAATGAACAAATTTCTTGATATAATATGTGAATTGCTATAAAATATAAGCTGCTGCACGTCTGATAATCGAGCTTATCAGACACAACAGCAAATAAAAAAGAAGTAACTGCCTTATCTCCGATAAAGCAGTTACTTCTTTAAATGCATTTAAGATAAATTAAGAATAGAGCGGGAATTTGTCGCAGATCTCATTTACGCCTGCTCTTATTTTGTCTGCATTTGCATCAAAATCATTAAGTGCAAGAGTTATGTACTCAGCGATCTTATCCATTTCCTCAACGCCAAATCCTCTTGTTGTTACGGCAGGTGTACCAAGACGAACACCGCTTGTTACGAAAGGACTTCTCTTTTCGTTAGGTACTGTATTCTTGTTAGCTGTTATCTGTACTTCATCAAGACGGCGCTCAAGTTCCTTACCTGTTACTTCACTTTCTGTAAGGTCAAGCAGCATAACATGGTTATCTGTACCGCCTGAAACGAGCTTGCAGCCTCTCTTGAGGAGCCCTTCTGAAAGTGCCTTTGCATTCTTTACTATATTTTCTCCGTATGTCTTGAATTCAGGCTTAAGAGCCTCACCGAGACATACAGCTTTTGCAGCTATAACGTGCATAAGCGGGCCGCCCTGTGTACCGGGGAATACAGCCTTATTGATAGCCTTTGCGTACTCCTCGCTGCAAAGTATCATACCGCCTCTCGGACCTCTGAGTGTCTTATGTGTGGTGGTTGTTACAAAATGTGCATACGGTACAGGATTGGGATGTACGCCTGCTGCAACAAGTCCTGCGATATGAGCCATATCTACCATGAGATATGCGCCGCATGCATCTGCTATTTCTCTGAAGCGCTTGAAATCTATTATTCTGGGATATGCACTTGCACCGCAGACTATCATCTTTGGTTTATTCTGCATAGCAAGCTCATATACCTTATCATAATCTATAACATGTGTTACGGGATCCACGCCATAGGATACAAAGTTGAAATATTTACCGGAAATATTAACAGGTGAACCATGAGTAAGATGACCGCCTTCTGAGAGTGTCATACCCATTACTGTATCACCGGGTTCAAGCATAGCAAAATAAACGGCTGTATTTGCCTGTGCGCCGGAATGAGGCTGTACATTAGCAAACTCTGCACCGAAAAGCTCACATGCACGCTTTATTGCTATATCCTCTACAACGTCAACATACTGACATCCGCCGTAATATCTTTTTCCCGGATATCCCTCAGCATACTTATTTGTAAGTACGCTGCCCATAGCTGCCATTACCGCAGGAGATACTATATTCTCCGAAGCAATAAGTTCAATATTCCTCTGCTGTCTTTTAAGCTCGTCCTTCATAGCATCGGAAACAGCACTGTCATACTTTCCGATAAAGCCTATTGTATCCATCAGATCATTATACATCTTTCTTACCTCTTTCGATAATATTTTACTCTATTATACACCATAAGCCCCTTTAAATCAAGTATCTGTTCCGTTTTTAGCAGCAGTATGACTTTTTTGTTTTTTGAGTTTTTTCTTTGTTATTGCTGTGCTCTGATACAATCCTGAAATAATATGTCCCATAAAACTTTAAAAGTTATTAACAGCTTTTTAACAATTAAAAGGCGCATATGTATTATAATATATACATACTCAGTTACACGGAGCCGCACCGTTTGAGTATCATGTTCCACCCTCCTTAATTCCCCTTATTTAGAGTTTAGTGTCCGAGCCTGCGTTACAGGTATCGGACTCTTTTCCTATTAAAAGCATTATCATGCTATTTATACCACTTGACAATAATCTGATTTTAAGCTATAATTATGTATATAGTATAAGACAGACCACAATATATAGTTGCTTTTCAATTACGCTTACAAGACTCTTTCTTAAATAAAAAATATGAAGGTGAACTTCAGGGGCATCGTTTATCCGATGCCCCTGAAGTTTTTATAATATATTCTTTGATATCTTGGTAGGCCTTGTCTTGGCTCTTTTGATAAGATAAACAAGACCTGAAAGCATTATAAGAGTAATTCCTATACTTATTTCGGGCAGTATCGACAACAGATAGCCCTTATCACGCAAACTGAAATTAGTGATATCAACAGCCTCCGATATTGCTATGCCTCCGCCGAGATGTTCTATTGATATCGCAGAATTGAATACAAGTGCAGCATACTCTGCCGCCAAAAACACAGCACACGATATTATAATACATATAACTGCACTTTTCTTTGTCGCTCTTATACCGGCTGCAATAAATCCCAAAAATGAAAGTACGGATATTACCAGACTTCCCACACCGTACATGGGGATAAGCTGGTACAAAAGCACATATATTGCCGAACCAAGAAATGCGCCGAAAAGTGCCCCTGCTATACCTCCCGGCATATTCTGTGTCTTATTCAGAAAAACATTCTTACGCTTTTCATAAAGCCGGCGTTTTCTACCGACACACGCTTCACATATCGGCATTACTTCTTTACCGACAACATAAAGTCCTGTTTTTCTGTCCCTTGCACATACCCTGCACACCGGAACGAGTTCTCCGCTCTTGCAAAGCTCCGTCATAAAATGCACAAGTGCTTTAAGTTCATCCTTATCTATGTCAGAATCTATTGTCATTTTCAAAACAATATTTATCCTGCGTTTTTTATATTCAGCTTTAAGAATATAATTCTTATGCTCACTATGAAATTCCTTCAGCTTTTGATTTACACTTTCAAGCTCCTGTATTCCTTTATATGAACAGTCAAGATAAAGCACATATCTGTTTTCTTTTTCGACAAACATTATCAGATTACGAAATCCCTCGAAGCTGTTGAATGCTGTTCCGGTCTTTTCATTGTACCTGTAACCCAGAATTATCATGCACTCCTGAAACTCGCCCTCCGTCATACTTATCACATCCTTTGAAGAAACACATTCACATAAGTCTCACTGCCCTGCTTTTCAGCTTGTTCTCCCTTGAATACTGTAAAACGCATATCACTGCCATGCATATGTATATAACAACGCCAAAAGCATAATCATGGATTATAACACCAATATTATCAGAGAAATATTCCGGTACAAGTCCGAATGCTTCACTGAAGCTTATTTTCGGAACAGGTGCTTCATTGTAAAATTCAGCGTAGCTTGAGTTCCATTCGTCAACACTCTTATTATGTACATTATACACCCTCAATGCAAACGAAAAATACATTCCTGCAATAAGAATAACAAATGCAACAACAAGTGATATAACAAGACCTTTTTTGGACATCTTTTTTCCGAGGAGCTTATATCCGAAATATCCTGCGATACAGCTCAGAGCACCTGCCACAAATACGATCCTTCCGATAAGCGAAAATAATATCCACATTATCGCACCTGTCAGACCGCCCAGAATCGCACCGATTATACCAAGCGGAACATTTTCAACAGTATTCTGTTCCTTGTAGGTTTTCTCGGCCATTTTACTGTGGTCACCGGAAAAGCAGTTGAAGCAAAGTGCCGAAACATCATTTTCAATAGCATAGATATCTGTTTCAACGACATTACCGCATTTCTGGCAAGAAGGCACTGCGCCATACTGTCTTGCATAATAAAGGCAAGCCTCTGTTCCCTCTCTTACACCTGCGGTTATATCCGCAGTAATTCCCGGAATTGAAAAAACAATTACGACAGTATTTTTTACATACATTGCAGACCGCACATAGTTTTTTCTTTGTGAAACAAACAACTGCAATTCTTTATTCAGCTTATCCGTATCATCACTGTTACTTATACGACACGGCATCCTCAATGTATAAAGTCTGTTACCTGCATCTATTTTTACGGTAAAGCAAAAGCCGTTTATTTTACTGTAACCTGTAAGGGTAAGCTCATCATAGCTGTAACCTACCGACTTTAACTGTTCCTTATAACCTGCCATAAAGATCACCACTTTCTCTGCAACAAAAAATCCTGTCTTTACAGACAGGATTTATGTAAAAGGGCTCGCACCCTGAAAACTGAATAAAGCTGATGCAAAAGTAAACCAAGAAAACTTGGACAAGCCCTCGACCTATTAGTACTGCCAAGCTGA
>JBGVAQ010000147.1:0-7409 GCA_045224775.1 Acutalibacteraceae bacterium
ATATACATATCATATCCGACATCCGACATGTGACCGTGCTGTTTCGCTCCCAAAAGATTTCCCGCACCTCTCAATTCAAGGTCACGCATTGCTATTTTAAAGCCTGAGCCGAACTCCGTGAACTCCTTTATAGCATCAAGTCTTTTCTGTGACAATTCACTTAGTACTTTCTCCTGACGGAATGTAAGATATGCGTATGCCCGTCTTGATGAACGTCCGACACGTCCTCTTAACTGATGAAGCTGTGAAAGTCCCATTCTGTCGGCGTTTTCTATTATGAGCGTGTTTGCATTCGGAATATCCACGCCCGTTTCGATTATCGTTGTTGAAACAAGCACGTTTATCTCCTGTTCAAGCATCTGCCGCCATACCTCAGAAAGCTGTGATTCAGTCATTTTTCCATGTCCGTAAGCAACCTTCGCTTCGGGTATATTATCGCTTATTTCTTTGGCTTTCTGCTCTATTCCCTCAACCGAGTTATACAAATAGAATACCTGACCGCCTCGCCTTAACTCACGTCTTATCGCTTCATTTATGACAGCCGTATCATATTCAAGCACATATGTCTGTACAGGATGTCTGTCCTGCGGTGCTTCTTCAAGTGTTGACATATCCCTTATTCCTGACATCGACATATTAAGAGTTCTCGGTATAGGTGTAGCGGAAAGCGTCAGAACGTCAACATTCCTGCACATTTCCTTGAAACGTTCCTTCTGTGCGACACCGAAACGCTGTTCCTCGTCTATGATAACAAGTCCTAAGTCACGGAATGATATATCCTTTGAAACAAGTCTGTGCGTACCTATGACCATATCAATGTCGCCCTTTTTCAGCTTATTGATTATAGCGTCCTGCTGAGATGGTGTACGGAAACGGGAAAGCAGCTCTACCTTTACGGGAAAGCCTTCAAAACGTCTTAGCACAGTCTGATAGTGCTGCCATGCAAGTATAGTTGTCGGGCATAAAAGAGCGCACTGCTTTGAATCGGATACACACTTGAATGCAGCTCTGAGTGCGACTTCGGTTTTTCCGAAGCCTACATCACCGCAAAGAAGTCTGTCCATAGGCGCACTTCTTTCCATGTCATTTTTTATCTCCTGTATGCTGCGTTTCTGGTCGTCCGTTTCTTCATACTCAAATCTTGCCTCAAAATCGTGCTGCCATTCATTATCTTCAGGGAAAGCGTGTCCTTTTGCCTGCATTCTCTGTGCATACAGTTTTATAAGCTCATCTGCGATATCCTTTACGGCTGTACGCACACGGCTTTTTGCTCTCTGCCATTCAAGTCCGCCTAATTTATTCAGCTTTACGGTGCTTTCCTCACGGGGACCTATATATTTTGAAACAAGGTCAAGCTGTGTTACCGGAACATAAAGCATATCGCCCTTTGCATATTTCAGCTTGATATAGTCCTTTATTACCCCGTCTATCTCCATTTTGTGTATTCCCTCGAACTGTCCGACACCGTGTGCACTGTGTACAACATAATCTCCGTATGACAATTCCGCAAGGCTGAAAAGTGCCTTGCTTTTTGTTCGTTTGGGCTTTTTTCTTTCCGTACTGACAGCCGCCTGAGAATGAGTTATAAGTATAAAATTCGCTTCGGGATATTCAAAACCCGATGAAAGATTTCCGCTTGTTATATAAAGACCGTTGTTCTGTATAGTATAGTCATGGCCGATAAGCGTACAGCTGTAATTTCTGCTGCTCATATCGTGATACAGGTTTTCGGCGGATTTCTTCGTGCCTGCAAGCACAACGCATTTCTTACGCTTTATATCAAAGCTGTCTATATCGTCACACAAAACAGCCGCCGAACCGCTCCATGCTGAAAGCTGTTTTGCATTGAAATTGACAAGCATTTTAAGCGGCAGTTCACTCGTACCTCTTGTATAGTTATCAAGGAATATCGTCTTGCGCTTTTCGGTTTCTCTTAAAAGCTCTGTCCAGTCACCCGAAAAGCTGTCAAGTCCCTTGCAGAGTATTCCTTCCGCAAGATAATCCTTTACGTCCTCGCTCCACTGTATAGCTGTACCTCTCAGTCTTTCTTTGAGCTTTGTCTGCTCGGAAAGGAACACAAAGTCGTTTTTGCCGATATATTCAAATACAGTTGCAGGCTTTTCATATATGAGAGAATAGAATTTATCGGCGCTTGCAAGTCTGCCGTCTGTTCTGAGTATTCCGGCTTCCTCTGCAAGCTGTTTCCTTGCAAGCGTTGCAGCCTTTCCTCTGAGAGTTTTTGCCTTTGCGTCTATTTTATCCGCAAGCTGTGCGGCATCGTTTATCAGTATTTCATTGGACGGTGTTACAACAAAACCGTCAAGCTTTTCTGTACGTCTTTGTGTTTCTATGTCAAATGCCGATACTGTATCGACTTCATCACCCCAGAATTCAACTCTACAGGGATGGTCTGACGAGGGCATAAAAAAGTCGAGGATACCTCCCCTTACAGCAAACTGACCTGTACCGTCAACCTGCTCTACCCTGACATATCCTCCTGCTATGAGCGATTCTTTTATTTTTTCGGGCGATACATTCGCTCCTTCACTGACTGTAAAGGATGCTTCTTCAAGCTTTTTGGGAGGCATTGTGTACTGCATGGCTGCATCTGCACAGCATATCAGTACATCTGCCTTTCCTGTCATAAATGAGTACAATGCTCCTATCCGCTGATGCTCGAACTCTCTCGAAACACCTGTGACTTCACGGAATGTAAAGTCACGCTGCGGATAGAATACCGCCGTTGTACCCATATTTTTTATATCCGAAAAAAGCTTCTGAGCTTCGGACTCGTCTGCTGCTATGACCAATGCACGTTTCCCTGTATGCGTACAGAGATAGTGTATAAGGTGTGCTTTATGGACTGCGGAAAGTCCTGTTGTCATAGTAGGGAACATATCCTCCGATACAGCCTTGTAAAGCTGTCTGTATTCGGTGATATCACTAAGAACGTTATTCAAAAATTTCATATAGCCGACCTCAGTTGTAAAGATTCATTGCCTTGTCGGTCTGTCCCGATATGATAAGCTCAGCCGCCGAACATGCTTTTCCTGCCGCTTCATCAAGAAGCTTTCTTTCATCAGTTGAAAACTCGGAAAGCACCCAGTCTGCAAGCTGCCATCTTTCGGGCTTTTTGCCGACACCTATTTTTATTCTCGGGAACATATCACTTCCCGAAAGATAAATTATATTTTTTATTCCGTTATGTCCTCCGTCACTTCCCTTGCGTCTTATCCTCAGCTTTCCTACATCAAGGGATATATCGTCAAATATGATAAGCGTCTTTTCGGGCGGTACTTTAAAAAAGCTCATGGCTTCTTTGACTGCAAGACCGCTGTTGTTCATATAGGTTGACGGTTTCATGATAAGTACCTTTTTATCGTTTATTGTACATGTAGTACAGAGTGACTTGAATTTTATCCTGTCAAGTCCAGTATCATATTTTTCTGCAAGCATATCTGCCGTTATAAAGCCTGCATTATGTCTTGTATTCTCGTATTTCCTGTCGGGATTGCCAAGCCCTGCAACGATGAACTCAACGCCCCCGAAGGATTCCTTTTTCCTGAAAAACATACATTTCCCTCCTGTCAGCCCATGAACGATACCGCAACGGCATTATATACCATATATCCGCTGAGAGCATATATTCCTATAACCGACGACAATACTATTGCTGTTATCTTCTTAGCCTTTGAGCCGCTGTTAAGAAAATCTCGTATAAGATATCCGAGTGACAAAGCGCCTATTACTATAAGCGGCACACCGTATCTTACATTCTGTGTGCATACATGCGGGAATGTTATGCAGAAAACATAGTACATGATAAGTATAAGGAAGTATGCCGAAGCTATGAATACCTTTACTGGCATCTTCATTTTATCGTCATGCTTTACGATCATGTATATAAGTGCGGCAAAGCCTGCAAGTCCGAGTATGACTGATGACCAGAAAAGCACCTGATCGAAGCCTGCTATACCGTGAAAACGGCTGTATTTTATACCCTCGTCAAAATTTGCTGTCTTGAAAAAGCCTACAAGGGGATTGAATTCGTTATATGTGCCTTTATACATTGTGAACTGTTCAGCCATATCTTTGAACTGATAGGGACTGAAATCAAACAGTCTTGAGATTATCGGAATATTTCCCACATACTGACTTGATTTTTCGGAAAGCCTCTGTACAAATGTTATCGGCACGCTGAAACGGATAAGGTTCCTTATAGACCAGAAAAGTGCTATCGGTGCGCATACGGCAAGGAATACTGCATACTGGATGATATACTTTTTAATATTTTTTATGTCCTTGAAAAATACATATATGAATATGAAAGCAACAGGCGGTGCTGCCATCCATACGGAAAGCTTTGTCAGCATTCCGAGACCGATGCAGAGTGCTATACATATTATCCTGCCCATGCTCCTGCTTTTGTACCAGCACAATGTATTGTACAGTGCACCGAGCATGAGTGTTATTGAAAGTATGTCATTGTTTACACTGCCTGAAAGTATATAGAATGTCGGACAGAATGCTATAACAGCAGTTGCCGCTATAAGTCCCGATTTTCTTAAACCTGCACGTCTGAATATCTTATATGAAAGTATCATGCATACGGTTGAATAGAACAGTGTAAGGAGCTGTACGTTCTCATAAGCAGACTCTATTGTTACTCCGCAGAGAAGCTGTATCTTCATCCATAATGCCGCAAGAATATGATGAAACGGCGGATGATAGAACTGGTCGGTTTTCCTTACGTCAAAATCGGGAAGATGTCCGTTGTTAAGAAGATATTCGATATATGTTGTATGTCCGCCTTCGCTGCCGAGTCCGTAGGTATCATGCTGTATCATTGTTATAGGCATGTATATCACATACGAAAGACGCATTATAAAGCCTGCCGCAAACAAAAGCAGTATTACACGCTCGACTGTAAGTTTATTTTTGGCGGCAAGGCAGAGAAATATACTTCCAACAGCCGCAAGACCGCCGTTAAGTATGACCGAGCCGTAAAGTCCCTTTATATGTCCCCAGTAGCCGAACAGCAGAGCCGCCGCAAGACCGCATATGCCTATTATAATACTGAATTTAAAGCCGTCCTTATCCTTGTTATGACCGTAGTAATACACGGCTATTGCTCCGCCAAGTCCTGCCGTTCCGAGCATAAGACCTGATGTGCCTGTCAGTGACGCTCCGCCTGTAGATATACATGTACAGCACATACAAAGCCATGCGGCAGCTATTATAGGATGTCTGTAAATAAAATCAGCAAGCAGCTCTGTCTTTTCAAAAAGCCTGCCGTTTCTCTTTGATATCTTTGTCCGTTCCATTTTTTCACCCTGTCCTGTAAAATTACCGTAAACAGAAGAAGTCGGAGGTCATGCCTCCGAGCTTTTCGTTTCATGGTATTCTTTTTCCGTGTTGACATTCCAGATCTCTGTCCTGTCGGTATTGCCTTCTTTTATAGCCTGAGCCGCCCTGATAGCCGTAAGCATGGAATGGTCCATGTTATTATATCTGTGCTGACCGTTTCTGCCTACACAGTAAAGATTGTCATAGCTGTCAAGGAACTCTATAAGAGAATCTATGTGTGCGTATGTATCGAAATATGCGGGATATGCTTTCTTTATCTTCTCACGGTGACTGTCGATAACGTCCTCCGCATCAATAACGCCCATGCTTTCAAGCTCCTTTGTGGCAAGCTCTATGCACTCGTCATCACTGAGGTTCCAGAACTCATCGCCCTCCGCACAGAAATATTCAAGACCTATCCATACTGTATGTTCGGGATCCTTTACCATGTACGGCGACCAGTTGTTGAATATCTGTATTCTGCCGAGCTTTACATTTGTTTCCTGAACGTATATCCAGCAGTCGGGAACGATATTTCCGAGAGTTTTTATTTTTGTCTTGTTCTGAAGTGAGAGCTTGTTTACAAGAAGTCCTACTGTAACGAAGTCACGGTATGGCAGACCTTCCGCTATATCCGTCATCTCACGGGGAATTTCATCCCCTGTCATACCCAAAACAAGATCTTTTACAGGCATTGACGATATGAAAACATCGCCCTCGATTGTTTTATCACCGTCGGGAGTACTGCATACAACGGAGGTTATTTTTCCGTCATGGCAGACTATATTTTTTACGGAATGATTTTTGAGTATCTTTGCACCCTTTTCCTCAGCCTTTTCAGCGGCAAGCTCCCAGAGCTGACCGGGACCGTATTTCGGATACCAGAACTGTTCGATGAGTGAAGTTTCGACTTCACGCTTTTTCTTCTTACTGCTGAATACCTTTGAGAACATATCTTTAAGTACAGCCTTTATTGAAAGTCCCTTTACTCTCTGTGAACCCCAGTCGGCAGATATCTCACTGGGATGACGTCCCCAGAGCTTTTCTGTATAGCCCTCAAAGAACATACTATATAACTTTTTACCGAAACGGTTTATGTAGAAATTTTCAAGAGAGGTTTCCTTCTTCTTGAACATTGAAGCCTTTATATAGCTGAATCCTGCGGCTGTGGTAGTAAAGAAGCCCATATTTTTTATTGTTGACGCAGACATTCTTACGGGATAATCAAAGAAATGTTTTCTGTAGTATATTCTTGATACCCTGTCACGCACAAGCATTACGACATCATCTTTTTCGGGATCGGGACCGCCCTTTTCAAGCGGTTTTTCCCTGCCGAGCTTTTTATCGTCAAATGCGTCCTTTCCCTGTATAGGCATAAGCTCCTTCCACCAGTTCATTATCTCATCACTTTTCGAGAAAAATCTGTGTCCGCCTATATCCATACGGTTTCCGTTATATCTTACTGTCTGTGATATACCGCCTATAACCTTTGTTTCTTCAAGTATAACGACCTCAAATTCATCTTTGCTGTCTTTTAAGAGCTCGTTTGCGGCAGTAAGTCCCGCCGGTCCTGCACCTATTATAACTATTTTTTTCATATTATCTACCCCGATATAGAAAATTTATTTTGTATCATCCTTTATTTCGACCTTGCGATAAAGTATGAATTTACGTGCAAAGAAGTTCCACATATATACAAGCACAACTGCTAAAATTTTACCTATTATATAGTACTTATCTGTCGGCAGAAGCGAACCGAAAATCTTATTGCTTACAAATATACCCGTACCGAACATTCCCTGAACGGCGAAAGGCTCAATTATAAGCTGGGTAAGTCCGAGACCTATAATTCCTATCACGGCAAAGCCGATAAAATCAAGCATACGGTTTTTGACTTTTGCTTTTGCAAAAACCCAGAATGTCGAAACTATGTAATTAACGGCAAGTCCTACTATAAATCCGAAAACGGCGGCAGCACCCTCAGGCATACCGAAAAGCTCTCTTAAAAATATAAGCACAGCCATATCTGCGACTGTTGCAATACCGCCGACAAAAAGACTTCT
>JBGVAQ010000148.1:0-4245 GCA_045224775.1 Acutalibacteraceae bacterium
CCATTAATAACTGTACTTTTGCCTGTTCCTGGACCTCCTGTAAGGATTCCTACACCAGTTTTTTTCAGCAGCGAGAATGCCTCTCTTTGTTGGGGTGCATATTTCAGACCAGTTTGAGTTTCCGACTCATCTATAAAACATTCGTTAAAGGGTAAAGGAGTACCTGAGTAATTCAGCCGTTGGATCTGTTTTGCTGTATTTAGCTCTGCTTGAAACATAGAATTTAAATAAATCAGGTCGTGATCGTTTCTGATACCCTTTTGAGCGATATGGGCAACTATCATTGCATTAGTTATAGTATCCGGAAACACCTCATTCTTCAGATACTTACGACCGTTAAAAATATCCTCTACATTAGCATAGGTATGACCGCAGCTTTTCTCAACCTTCAGAATAGATCTGACAATAGCATCTATTCTGCGGTCATCATCAGCATCAAATCCGAGATCTTTTGCCAGCTTGTCAGCTTCAATGAGTTTAAACCCATAGTTAAGTAGCATATAAGGATCTTCTTTAATTACCTTGATACTGTCAAACTCATACTCCTTATAGATTTTTCTGCTGATATTATAAGAATGGTTGTAGGGGTATAAAAACTCCAACAGTTCCTGTTGAATAAGGGTACTTCTGATTTTATCAACGATATCAAATGCTTTTAGCTCTGTAAAGCCAATATTCTGCAGTGCAGCTATACTTCCTTCTTTTAACAGGTTTTTGATGTTACCTTCACAGTAGGAAATGACTTTCTGAGCATCAATAAGTCTGAGGCCCAATCCGCATTGAAGAAACTCTATTCCTGCCGCTTCAGTTGTCAGGACTAAAGTGTATCGAGTAACTTCTATTGTAGGTCCATACTTTGGATTATCAGTTTCGATACCATCAATCTCCAAGGTTATACCTATATCGTACTGAAAATGATCAAATATTCCTACAAGCTTTTTGGAATCATGTAATTCCTCAATTTTTACTAGTGCTTTACCATTGAGGTTATCTTTCCAAAGCACTCTTATTACTTTAACCACCATGTTTACACACTCCCCATCATAATAATATCTGACCTATAGTTATTATGCTTGACGGAACTTGCATTATGGAGTGTTTTTTATCATTTCAGGTGTAATCTCCGGGAGAATCATCATCAATTGATTGCTTATATTCTGAATATTCTGCTTAATATCAGAACGGTCAAGCAGTTCATAGACCTCATCATAGAAAGAATTGATTTGGTAGTTCTGAATTTCCTTGCCGGCCGATAACCCACTCAGAAGCTCATTCTGTATGCGATATCGGGCTTGCTTAAGAGCCCTGGTCTGAACAGAATCAAATTTAAGGTACTCATCTCGTATCTCAATATTTCCTTTAGGATAGAGTTGTTTAGTAAACTCTACTGTAACTTGGCTGTCGAGCATGGTATCAGCTTCTTTATCATTAAGAATTGAAACCCCGTTAATAGCCTTGATATCAGGAATACAATCCTCCCAAAACTCATTCAGGGCAGAAAGAATGATATAGGTTGCATTTGTTTTTGAAACTATATTGGCTGATAATCCTAAATTGTAGCGGTTTGGAAGACCGGCTGCTGCTGCAAGATTTATTTTTTTATCAAGTTCTGAAATCACAATATTGTAGATTGGATCAACGGGACGGGAAACAACATTCAGGGCTATGTTGTCTACCATTGTTGCTGCATCTTCGCAAAGAAGAGCGATGTATTGTTTGTCTCCAATCGGTTTGATGATATTATAGATATCACTTAATAGGCAGCATACAGAATAAAACGAATTTTTAGTTGTTTTTATTATTTTGATCATTTGGATTCTCCTCCTGAATAATATTAGAAAGCTCATCCTCAATATCGGACATTTTTTTAAGTTTTTCCTGATAAAGCATCATTGCTGTATTATCAGAAATGGCAGATATTTTAAGTGCTGAGAAAACAAATATTGCCTCAAAGAAAACTACAAATACAATAACGATTATTAAGATTATAGTCACGCTGCATCCTCCTCCTTATAGTTATACGCAAACTGAACAACCGGATGTTCTGTCTTAGTTGCAGGATCAACAAGGAATTTCATCTTTACAATGTAGCTGTACCCAGAAAACAATTGGATTCTCGCACTTGAAATCTCTACTATATCTGAAGTACGATTATTACGGCAGTAATAACCACCTGTGGTTTTGCCAACAACCGTAATATCCATATAATCGTTATAAAGGGCTGTTCTTGATTTAAGTATTTTAAGCTTAGAAGCCTTGCTCAGATGTCCTGAGTTCTTATGTGTTTTATATTCGATTCCGTAATCATCCTTCATGTAGCTGTAAAGAAATTTGGTCATGGATAAACCGAAGTATCTTTCTTCATTGTATGTACTAAACAAATGGTCAAGATCAATCTTATTATCCCGGCAATAGAAGTTATAAAGCTTCCCACCATTACGATAATCAAACTCAATAGAGCTGCACATCAGAATGGCCTCATCCATATATTTTGTATTAATATAGATATAAGGGTATAGATTTAGTTTTTTCTGAATATTGAGTCGGTGTCCAACCTTATTTGAGTTGATTTTTTTAAGATTTACAGCACGATAAGAAGAAACATAACCCTCTCTTAGAAGTACAAAATATGCAGGATTGGCTCTCCAGTATCGGTCAGACTTGCATACAGCATAATATAGAAGTACCCATGCTGAAATGCGAGGATTATCGATTATTTCATTATCAATTGAAGTATATGGTTTGCTGTGCTCCAGCAAAGTGTATTTATTGCAGTTGTTAACCCTTTCATAAGCTATATATCCCTTATGTATCAGTTCTTTGATAGCAGAAACGACCGCTCTATACCTGCAGCCTAAACGTTTCATAAGCCTGTAATTACTGACAACAATCGTAGAATCGCATGAACTCTTTCTTAAACGCAGTAAATGAATATAGATAGCCCGTGCCAAAGTGCTTAGGCTTGTATCTTTAATAACTGCTGAAGAAACCTTTGTGGTACCATAAGTCACAGGTTCATAATGCTTGTAATCTTTTGAGACATACAACCAATGATTATTGTTTTTAATAGGCTTAACTAAACCAATAAACACCAATTCCTTCATTATACGTACAACGGTATCATAACTTAAACAAAAAGAACGCATTACATCCTTTATGGTTATACTCTCGTTATGGCATTTGATCAGAGCATATACTGATTTTGCCTTATATGAAAGAGATTTAGATCCTACTATATCAAAATCAATAGTTATAGAGCCTTGATTTGTAATGACATAAGTGTTGTTCTGCTTATAAGCACGATAGACAGATATTATTTTACGCATTTCCAACTCGTAGATTGCCTTGCATACAGTTGCTTTTGAAAGTCCAGTCACCATGCATATACGTTTAATGCTGGGGTAAGCCTCTTCTGTCTTCTCATTAACATAACAGGCTATACATAAATAGACAGCTATAGCTTTGCAGCTTAGATGTTTTTCTGATACTGTTTTACTGTTTATGAAACCGTAACGCATGGTGGTCACCTCCAAAAATAATACTAAAACGGTAAATAACTACATATAAATTATACCTTAACTACATTATATATAGTAGTTTTGACTCTGTCAACTCACTTTTAAACTAAGTTTTGCATACAAAACAGCATATCTGAACAAAATTACCATAATAAAATGAGATGATTATGAATTGCTGACTTTTTGTAGTCAACACAATATAAGAAAAAATAAAATGTGATATTAGAAAAGTAAAAAATCTTTCTTATGGTAGAATCTGTTTGCTGATGATATTTAAACGATGGATTTGATATATATATACGATAAGAAGAGTTTGCCAATATCAATCAAACAATCTGATGCAACAACCAATAATCATCCCAAATCCCAAAAGGAAAACTCGCTGGCCAGTTAAGCAGCGTATGTATCGAACAACATGCCATCTGCGGGTCATATAGCCCAAGCTTTTAATTTTGAAAGCTGTTGAACTAATAAGTACAATCAAGTTGATTCTACTTTCAGTGGGTAGAGTTAGGGTGAGGAAGCCAATATACTATGATTAATATTTGGGTATGATTTTTAGGGAGTTGTCTTTCAGTATATAAATAGATAGTTCTTGCCATCCTTGCAGCCAATTGATCAAAGGTATTAAAGCAGAAGGAACACGGAAATCAATTTTGAAAAATAAAGAAAGTATGATATAATAAGGATTATGAAAAATAACGGAATAACAGAATACTTTGAAGAA
>JBGVAQ010000149.1:0-4400 GCA_045224775.1 Acutalibacteraceae bacterium
TTTTATATCATGCTCAAGCGTAATCTTCTCTACACAGCCGTTACCCGTGCCAAAAGCAAAGTCATTCTTGTCGGTCAGAGGGCTGCATTTTTTATGGCAGTTAATAAGACCGAGACGGACAAAAGAAACACCCAGCTTGGAAGAAGAATTTGACAAAGACCGCAGAGGAAGGAATTTATCTTTCCTCTGTTTTTTTGTAACCGAATAACAATAGTATCCGTTATAATAAATAGAAAGGTCAGTTTCACAGGAAGGAGGAATGAATTTGACTGATGATAAAACTCTCTGCAAACGATTGAGAAAAAAAGAGGAGTCGGCTCTTGAAGATATCATGAAAAAATACATGTCTCTGATTTCCTCTGTGATCTTCAATATTGGCAGAGGGATGCTCAGCAAAGAGGATATGGAGGAAGCTTTGACGGATACCTTTATCACCTTGTGGAAAAACAGTGATAAGGTGAAAGGCGAATCTCTTAAAGGCTATCTGTGCTGCATTGCAAAGACAAAGACTCTTGATAAGATGGATACGATACACCCACCATCAGACACCGATATAGATGAAATTGATATTGCAGATGATCGTTCATTGGAATACAGTGTGGAACAGAATGATATCAATAAAGTCTTGGGTGAGATAGTGAATAGTCTTAGCGCACCTGATAATGAGATCGTTATGAGATACTATTTCTATTATCAGCGTATTGCGGATATAGCGGCTGTAATGGGACTGACACCGGAAAATGTCAAAGTGCGTTTATACCGTGCAAGGAAACAGATGAAAAAATTGCTTGAAGAAAGGGGATATAGCTATGAGCAGTAACATATTTGACAATATGACAATACTCCCGTCATCGATCGGTAACATTATGGAAGAAACTCTTTATATTGATACAGGAGTGGACAGCCAAAAAGTAATGAATAACGTCATGAATATTCTCAGAACTAATAAACACAGCAGAAAGCCAAAGTTTTTGAAAAGAATATTGATAGCTGCTGCCGTCTGCGTACTGATGATCAGCGTTGTGAGTATTCCTATTGTGGCCGAGAATCTGTATATTCTTTACGGGAATATCTTTGGCGGTGATAAGTACACTGCTGATTTTGAAAGCATCAGTAATGCGCAGGTAAAGATATCAGACCCGAATCTGCAGTTGGATAAACTTAGTGTAAGCGGAAACGGTGATATGGATGATCTGATCGACATCAGATTAAGCAAGAAAAACGGTGACAGGTTTACCTATAATGAATTCAATATCGTCAAACGAGGAAACGTAACTGCCCGTATTGAAGACTGGGATGATCCTGACGTGGAACATAGACACGATCTGGAGGTAGTGATCGAAAAAGAAAAAAACACCGATATTCCGGACAGCCTTAACGGTTTAGGCCATAAGACATTTTATGGTCTGGAGGATGACGGAAAAACTCTGAGGATACTTATTGACCTCCAACCTTACGGAGACAGTCTGCAAGGCCGAAAGATCAGCATAAAAAGCTACAGCTATCCTCTCGCAAGCATTGAAAATACATTAGGAAAATTTGACAGTATGGATCATGAAAGCTTTGAAAGTGCCTGGAAGCTTCAGAATGAAACCGCACCTGCTTTTTCATACGATTTCTGGACAAACAGCCACTATTATTCGGACATCATCTATAATGACAACAGCTTTGATGTTGTCAGCGGAAGGATAAAAACTGTAAGCCTGCCCTTTGAGATCTCTTTTACAATGGATAATAAAAATAAGGGTGACAGTATTTCTGTGAGCAGTACGCTTTTAACAAAGGCTTTTCATGTTGAGACGGAGAGCGGAAAATTATCCGTTTCACCCCTTGGTATTATTCTGTCTGCAAAAACAAAAGAAAAGATTGCTTTGCCCGACATGGAAAAATGCTATATTATTACAAAAAACGGAGAAAAATACTATCTCATTGCAAACGGTTGTACCTATGGGGAAAATTCAGTAATGATGAACTGCATATTCGGCAGTATCTCCGAGAATATGGGAGGCCTGTTTGACAGCAAACTCTATCTTATTGATCCCAGTAACATAAAAGAGATCGTGATCAACGGGATAAACGTTTTTGAAGCCAAATAAAATTGTGATGATAAAATAAATGATACAGTAGATGCGATAAGCCCCACCTTGTCCTGATAAAGGAAGGGTGGGGCTTTGATATGTGATGTAACAGAAATGTTTAACTTTTATGGTATCAGTATTCCCTTTTGAAAATGATGACATAGGTCATCGTTTTGTCTTGTGTTTTCTATAAAAGGGAAACCAGTTCCCCTTTTTATCACATCAACATAAAGATTTCACACGGTTCTAAAAGAGAAAATCGTATATAATAACAAAAATCTCTTTTGGAAATCTTGACTATAGATGGAATATTTGCTATTCTAAAAGAGAAAACTGTTAATAGATACAAAATTCTCTTTCAGGAGGACTATCATGGAGATTAAACGGGATTATTACTTAAACAAACTGATCCGCAGAAAGCATAACGGTCTGATAAAGGTTATTACCGGTGTGCGTCGCTGCGGAAAATCCTATTTGCTGAATACGCTCTTTTATAATCATCTGCTCAACAACGGAATTAAAAAAGACCATATCATCAGATTTGCTTTTGATTCTGCTGATGATCTGTATCTGATGGGAGAAAGCATGATAAAGCTGCAATCTGAAAAAAGAAAAGCAGACCCGGAAAAATTCATGGCTTATATTCGTTCTCTGCTGTCAGATGATGGGATGTATTATTTACTGCTTGATGAGGTGCAGATGCTTGGCACCTTTGAAACTGTCCTGAACAGCTATCTGCGTAAAGAAAATGTAGATGTTTTTGTAACAGGCAGCAACGCTAAATTTCTTTCCAGTGATATAATCACGGAATTTGCGGGTCGGGGTGATGAGATACACATGTATCCGCTCAGTTTTTCTGAATTTATGACTGTGTTTGACGGAGATAAATACGAGGGACTCTCTCAGTATATGCTTTATGGCGGTATCCCTCTTGTCGCATTGCGCGATACACCGCAGGATAAAGCAGCTCTGCTTGAAAATCTGTTCAGCGAGATCTATATCCGTGATATTGTTCAGCGTAACAGTGTACGTAATATCGGTGAATTAGAAGACCTTCTGAATATTCTTTCCTCTGCAGTTGGCTCTCTTACCAATCCCGAAAAACTAAAAAACACCTTTCGCAGCGTAAAAAAATCCAAAATCACCTCTACCACGATCAAGAAATATCTGGATTATTTTGAAGATTCCTTTCTGGTAGAATCTGCTCACAGGTATGACATCAAGGGTAAAGCATATATTGAAACTCCTAAAAAATACTATTTTTCCGATCTTGGACTGCGAAATGCAAGGCTCAATTTCCGTCAGTCTGAGCCGACTCATGCCATGGAAAATGTTATTTACAACGAGCTCAGAATGAGAGGTTATCGTGTTGATGTCGGCGTAATTCCTGTCACAATCAAAGACGAAACAGGTAAGATCGTCCGCCGACAGTTGGAGGTTGATTTTATTTGTAATCTTGGTTCCCGCAGATATTACATTCAGTCTGCTTATTCCATTCCGGATGAAGCAAAAAGGAAGCAGGAAATCAGACCTTTTACAAAAATTGATGATTCGTTTAAGAAGATCGTTATCACAAGAGATATTATTCCTACTCAATATGATGAAGATGGTATTCTGACAATGAATGTTTATGATTTTCTTCTGAATGTGTATTCTCTGGAGTACTGAGATATTACGCACTAATAAAACAGGAACAGTTCCCCTTTTTGAGAGGAATTGTTCCCGATTTACTATCGAAAAAGATGAACCAGTTCATCTTTTTTCCGGCTGTGGTGTTTCCGTTTTTTTGTCAGAATACGGATAAGGAACTGACAATGGAGTACTGCTGCGGAACATATCCTTGTATCCTTTGTTAATTCTGACGCATTGCATACAGTACACCGCCCGTCCCATATTCAGACATTCGGCACATGATTTTTGCTCATCCATTATTTTCACCTCGCAGTCGCATGAAAACGATGACCTATGTCATCATTTTCAGGTTTATACCCGATTTTTGACAATAAAAAAGACCATTTCCTCATTGAAAACAGTCATCGACAAAAAAATATTGACATTTCAAAAAATGTATTGTATCATTGAAATGTTAAAGTCTGAAAAAGTATCGAAGCCGGTTTGTCACGTCCAATAACAACCCGGCTAAACATCAATCATGAGTTACGAGCTCAGGAGAGACATTTGATACAATTCAAGGTATATTATACCTTTGATTGCAATAATAGTCAAGAGTCGATTCATGTTTTGATGTGAATTCGACTATTTTTTTGACCTAAACAGTAATGTTGCAATAGTTTTGTTGCAATGTTAACGCACCTTGAAAAC
>JBGVAQ010000150.1:0-6893 GCA_045224775.1 Acutalibacteraceae bacterium
AACTTCTCTTTCATTGAGTACTTTCAATGCTTCGATTGTAGTACCGCCCTTTGAAGAAACCTTTTCAATGAGTGTTTCGGGAGTATCACCGCTTGAACGGAGCATTTCCGCACTGCCCTCGAATGTCTTGCATACAAGGCTGAGTGCTGTATCCCTGTCAATGCCTACTGAAACAGCATAATCGACCATAGATTTTGCAAAAAGATAAACATATGCCGGACTGCTGCCGTTTACTGCGATTATCGCATTCATCTGTGATTCGGGAAGTATTGCAGCCTCACCAGAAAGTGCGAACATATCATATACCTCTTTGAAATCCTCATCGCCTATATTTTCCGACTTGCACAATGCACTTGCGCCCTTTCCTAAAAGGAGTGGTGTATTCGGCATTACACGGACAGCCGGACAATTTTTTCCGAGACCTTTGCGCACATATTCAATAGAAATACCTGCGGCTATCGTTACAATAACTTTATCCTCTGTAACGGCATCTTTTATATCGGACAATACTTCATCATAATTCTGCGGCTTTACAGCAAGCACTATAATATCGCTTTTAGCTGCAAGCTCACTGCATGAAGAAACTGTATCTATGCCCTTTTCAGCCATCAGGGCAAGCTTTGCACCGTCAAGGTCAAAAACAGAAATATTCTGCGGTTCTTTTGCCTTGTTGCCGAGTATGCCGTTTACTATAGCTGTAGCCATATTTCCTGCGCCTATAAAACCTATTCTTTTATTACTCATAATTAAACACCTCTGCCGGATATTATATCACCATTGATACTAAAAATCAATTAACAATTCAAAAAACAGGCTCAGTTTTCCGTAAAAGAAAACCAAGCCTGTGATTTTATGTATTAACAATTATCAGGGGAATGAAATGCATGACGGATCGGGGAAGTTGTGGTTGTTGTCACGTCCGTCTGCTATATACTCATTATACAGGAACATTTCCAGCTCGTCTGCACGTCTGTAGAGAAGTCCGTAATAGCATACACCGCCTGCATGATGATATGAAAGCATCTCTCTTATAAGTGCATTTCTGTTTACATAGTTCAGGTCACGTCCTGTCTTGCTGCTTGATGATGTGACATTGAGATATGTACCGCTGCAATATCCTGTTTTGCCGCTGCTTGTGCGTACCTTGTACCATACATTGTTGTATTTCTGGGCACTGAGGAGAGTTACCTTTTCGTTATAATCAAGTACTTCTATAACACTTGAATTTGTCGTTGCATCAGAACGGAGATTCAGACCGTCATCAGATATTACAGTTCCTGTAAGTGTAGTGCCTGCAGTCGTTACTGTACCATATGAATTGAGAAGTATATTTTTGAGGTCGGATGAATATGTCCAGCCTGTGCCGAGATTGTATGAGAAGCTTACAAGTGAATCAAACTGCTGCTGATTGAATCTTATATTATTATCAATGAGCATTTCGTTTACTCTCTTGGAATATACTTCCTCATTTACTGCCCTTACAAGAAGTGCATACGCTTCATTTTTAGTAAGGTCGTTATAGAAGCAGTCGCCCTCCCATACAACATAGCCGTGTCCGAGAGTCGGAAGAAGCTGTGATGTAACAAGCGGATCATATACTGCACTCGGAACAAAGCCTTCCTTCAAGCCGATATACTTTATTACCTCATCACTTGCACGGAGAGGTGTAAGTGCAGTTGTTGAAGAATGTGTCTTATCCGTAACATAGACATCGGATGTGCCGTCTGTACATGTACTCCAGAAGCCGTCTTTATATGAATATGCTTTTACCTTGAATGTTCCTGCTTTTGTAGTTTTGTATGTACCCTTCCAGATATATGTATTTCCGTCAGATGTTTTTCTTGATGCCTTTACCTTGATATCTGTACCGTCTACGTTTACCATGAAATAAACATCGGAACGTGTCTTGTCGGTTATTGCAATAAGATCTACATTTGAATTTATCGTTGCCGAGTTAGGTGATGAATAGGAGAACTTTATCGGTGCCGCATCAGCTACCTTTACGGCGCATACTGCCCTGTTGCCGTAGTAATCAACATACGAAATTGCAACGCTGCCGGCTTTTTTAGTTTTTATAAATCCGTCGGAAACCGTAGCTATATTTGAATCGCTTGTTTCCCACTTTGCACCGTTATATCCCTTTATGTAAATAGTCTTTCCTGCTGTAGTTGATGTACTGTAGCGTGAAAGTCTTACATTTCCTTTGCTTGATGCCGTAACAGTCACTTTACATGTTGCTCTTGCCTTGCCTGTTGCCGTATCCTTTACTGTTATAACAGCCGTACCTGCGCTTATGCCGCTTACAACACCGTTATTTACACCTGCAACACTAAGATTGCTGCTCGTCCATGTAAGAGGAGTATTTGAAGGAGATACAGACGCATTCAGCTTTATGGAACGTCCTGTTGAAACTGTTGCTGACGACTGTGAAAGCGATACCTTTGCATTGCCTTTTACAGTTACCCTGCATGAACGTGTAATAACGCCTGTACTGTCACGAGCCGTTATCCATACTGTACCTTCTCCTACGCCCGTTACCTTTCCTTTACTGCTTACTTTTGCTATGGATGTATCTTCCGATTCAAAGAATATATCCCCTCCGGACGGATTTGAGGTTGCTTTAAGAGTAAAGCTCTTTCCTTCGTTTATCTGCTTTGTGAGGTCGGAAAGATTTATTGAGTAATAATCCGTTTTTACTACCGTTACTTTACATGTTGCTGTTGCTCCTATAGAAGTATCAACAGCATGTATAATTACTTCGCCGGGTGATATACCGCTTACAACGCCGGATGTACTTACAACAGCCACATTGCTGTCTGAGGTGTACCACTGAACCTTATTTTTATTGCCGCTTGCAGTAAGTACGAAAATATTTCCGACTGCAAGACTTCTTCCTGTTGTGGAAAGCGTTATTTTACCCTTCGGCACATCTGCCGGCTTTTCGGGTGTAACTGATGCAGACGAGGATGAACCTGTTATATATTCAATATAATCTGTATTTATATAACCTGTTGTTCCGTCAGCCAGACTTACCTTTGCCCATGACGGTCCGGCAAAGGTTATGACATCAAGCTTTGTTCCTTCGTCAACAGTCTTTATAACAGAGCTGTCTGTTCCGGCACCGCTTCTGATATTGACATATTCTGTCGTTTTTGCGTCAGCCGTAACATCAATATAATTTGCCGAACAATAGCCTGTTTTTCCGTCAGAAAGCTTTACCTTCACCCATCTTGAATTAGCTGCCTCAAGGATAGTAACGGTTGTATTGTCAGCCATTACACCGGATACCGAATATTCAACTCCGGGGCCTGTCCTCAGATTCAATGCGTCTGTTGTTTTCGCATAGATTGTTTCGGATGCAGAGGAATACATTCCAAAAGACGGAAAAACGGTAGCCAATATTGCTGCCGAGCATACTGCTGCCGTCACTTTTCTGCAATTTTTACTTTTTACAAATTTGCTGAAAATAAGTTTTTTGTTTTTTACTGCCACTAAAACACACTGCCTTTCATAAACTTTAACGATCATAATGGTCTGCGAATAATTTTCCTGCAAAACTCAACTATAATTATAATCCATTTTATTATTTATGGCAATCGGCACATTGTATGAATTGACAATTGTTTTTATGGCACTTGTAAACGCACCTACAAAATAACTTAAACAGTTAATTTATTTTTATACAAAATCACAACGATTTTCGTAAAATGCTACTTTTTTGTAAATGTTTTTCTACTTTTTATACTAAAAGCGTTTAAATATACTTTTGGCATATCCGTATATCCTGTCCTTGTAAATTTTCTCAAACATCCTTATGCTTATATCGTAAATAATGAACACAATATTGAATATAAACAAGAATAAAAGAGGAATATTTACTCCGAACACAGCAAATTCATTTTCAGGTACGGATAATAAAAAAAGTATTAAAAAATAAACTCCGACAGCCGCCGCATTGAACACTGCAAGCTTTATCAGATATTCAATAAATCTGTTTTTTATCTTTTCTATGTAATATCTGAGCATAGGATAATATCCGAAAAAGCATATAAAGCAAAGCACTGTTTCCTTGTTCGGACAAAGGAAAAGCGAAAGCAGCGAAACTGCGATATACGACGAAAAGGCATGTCCCTTTCCCGAAATATACGAAAGCACCAGTATTATGATGCCCGATACAGCCGGAAAGGAGTACATGCCTGACGGGAACAAAGATGAGCATAGCATTACAGCACAGGCAAAGGCAGTCATAAGACCGCCTGCCGCTATTTTCTGTGTTCTTTTCATGCCCGTCAACCTCTGCAGCAGCTGCAAAGACAGTCCGAGCAAAGCATACATGCACATATATCACAGCATCCGCACGGTGTCGGAGATGCTGTTGTATTATATCCGCCCTGTACGCCTGAACGCTGCTGGCGTATGCGGTTGAACATGGACTGATATTCAACATTAGACGGCTCCATTCTGCATGCCGTTTCAAAATAATTGTATGCGTCCTCGAGCCAGCCCTTTTTATACACAACAACACCCATCAGATAGTACCATTCGCCTGCCCTCTCGTTTGACGGGATATTCTGGAGTTCCTGTTCAGCCGCAGCAAAATTTCCGCTGTTTATCATCTGACGTATTTTTATATATACCGGATCAACACCGCCTGCACTGCCGTAACCTTCAGAAGTTCTTCTTCCTTCGGTCTTTGCCTGTTTTCTGTCATTAAGTATCCTGTCATATGCATCATTTATCTCTTTCATCTTCTCAGATGCTGTATCCGCAAGAGGACTGTTTGCGTATTTATCGGGATGGTATTTTTTTGCAAGATCCCTGTATGCCTGTTTTATCTCATCATCACTTGAATTTCTCGACACACCAAGTATCTCATAAGGATCCTTCATTAATCATCATTCCTTTCCTTTTTCCTCAACTTTCCGTTTATATACATGTTATAGCATCACAGCAGCATTCGCAGCCCCCGGACGTACAGCAGTCCGAAGGATCGATTCCGCTTGATTTTTCTCTTTCAATATTATTTGCAGCGCTTTTGAATATATCATTATCGGGTGCAAGACGTTCAGCCGTTTCGAAATGCTCTTTGCTTTGTTCGGGATGTCCGTTAAGGAACATCAAAACTCCCGTAAGAAAGCTGTAAACTGCCTTGTCCGGCTCATTGTTAAGCTCCAAAAGCTTACTTTCTGCCGCTGAATATTCATCAGCTAAAAGATTATCTATAACAGGCATAAAGGGCGATTGTTCATCCGTTGACTGTTTAAGCCTGTACAGCAGCTCCTTGACATAAACTACATCACTCATATTTTTTCGTTGCCGGTATCTTTTTTATCATTTTTATTTTTCATACAATGATCTTCCAATCTTAAATTTTTTTATTCCCTGACAAATACGGATAGAAGTCTCTGTCCTTTTTCCTGCATTTTTTGCTGTGTTTTTTCTCAAAAAGACAATACTTCTGCTGAAATGATAACCCATGATATACTACATTGTCAAGTATTTCTTTATATGCACCGATATCAAGAAGATCATAAGCAAGTACTATCTGTGCTGCCGTCATATTGAGTACGTCATTGCAGTACAGCATAGTTTCTTCGGTATTTTCCTTTAAATTCTTTTTGAACGGATTGAAGCTGCCGCTTTTTATATCCTTTTCAAGATCATCGGCGGCATCCGTAAGATATATCCAGCGTCCGAGAAAATATCCGAAATGCGAAAGCAGCTTTTTCTTTTCATCATCTTCCGAAAGCTCCCTGCATAAAGCCGAAAGCAGTTCGGCTGTAGGTGCTGCCGATCTGTCTATACCGCTGTCACTTTCTTCGGCTTCCCTCTGACTTTCCATCATAAGTCTTGTATTCTCGGCTATATCGGGATACTGTTTCGCAGCCCTTTTATAGCATCTTCTGAAAAGAAGTTTCAGGAAACGTGCAAGCATTCTTTTGAAAAATCCCGAATCCTGAATAGTATCATAAAGCTTGTAATACGTCATAACGACAGATACAGCACCTGCAAGCTTAAAGCCGTCTGCACTGCTGTCACAGAAAAGACATTTTTTCGCAGGATTAAAAACACACCTGCCCTTTTTTACACTGCAGCTTTCATTTTTCACAGATATTGCAAGCATAGCAAACATTGTACAGTCATAGCTGAGAGTAAAGCGTGATATAATGCCGTAATCCTTTCCCATATGTCTGCAAAGTCCGCAGTACACACTTTTATAAAGCTCATATTCCCTTACTTTAAGCTCATCCTTAACAGGTCTGAGATAACCAAACATATTATCACATCCCTACTCCTTTATTATTTATTCTCTATTCTTTATTATTTTCTTCAGATACTGTCCTGTGTATGATAACGGGCATGCGGATATTTCTTCGGGTGTGCCCTGTGCAATGACAGTACCGCCGCCATCGCCGCCTTCGGGACCAAGATCTATGATATGGTCAGCCGTCTTTATAAGATCAAGGTTGTGTTCTATTACAACAACCGTATTGCCGCTTTCCACAAACTTCTGCAAAACATTGATAAGACGGTGAACATCTGCAATATGAAGTCCTGTAGTAGGCTCGTCAAGAATATATATGGTCTTACCCGTTGAACGCTTTGAAAGCTCTGAGGCAAGCTTTATACGCTGTGCTTCACCGCCTGAAAGAGTCGTTGACGGCTGACCTATTTTTATATATCCAAGTCCGACATCATAAAGCGTTTTGAGCTTATTGTATATTCTCGGATGATTTGCAAAAAACTGACAGCCTTCCTCGACAGTCATTTCAAGAACGTCATATATTGACTTTCCTTTATATTTAACTTCAAGCGTTTCACGGTTATATCTTTTTCCGCCGCATACGTCACACGGTACATATACATCGGGCAAGAAATGCATTTCTATCTTT
>JBGVAQ010000151.1:0-3630 GCA_045224775.1 Acutalibacteraceae bacterium
GACTCTGCCATTCCTTGGAACGGTGCTGTTCCGTCAATGTATAACGCTGTTCTCAATGCTGGTGGCTGTGTTATTTCTTCCCCGCAGGCAGGAGACCTTGTATTCTTTTCAAGTGGTTCTGGATATGGTCATGTAGGCATTGTTTTAGATGGAACTCAGAATATTAGCGGTAATATCTTTTATAACAATCAATCTCCCAGTAGAGTAAAAATTCTCTACAATAAAAATGAAGGTTACTCTTCTTGGACTTTTGTTAGACCAAATTATAAAAATACTCCTGTTTCGTATAATCCAGAAGGACACCTTGATGGAGCAGACTCGCCCGAAGCAGGAAAACTTCATGTTGCGGGCTGGGCATTTGACAGAGATGATGTAAATGCAAGCCTTGGAATACATATCTATGTTGGAGGAACATTTGCCGGTGAAATCAGTGCGTGGAAAGGTCGTGCAGACGTTAACGGTAGTTTTCCGGGTGTTGGAGATTATCACGGTTTTGAAGAAACCATTGACGTTTCACAGTCTGGTACTCAAACAGTTGATGTTTATGCAATAAATGTGGGTGGAGGAAGCAATGTTCATATAGGTTCCGCAACTGTAAACATAGCTGAAAAGATATCTGACATTTATGTTCCCGTTATGCAGGAAGCATATGTAGACAATGTTACACCGTATGGTTTTAGATTGAATGCAAAAGTTAGTGACAATGTCGGTGTAAGCAGAGTGGAATTTGAAACATGGAAAGACGGTTCTCCCTTAAGAAAAACATACGTTGCCCAATCTATCGGAAATGATATGTATATCTATGATGTCAATATCGCTGATTTAACCGATGAAGCTGGCGTATATCATTCCATTGTACACGCCTATGATCCGTCTAATAATCACTCTACTGCTGAAATATATATCATAGTTCCTGATAAAGATACTGTTGCTCCAACAATTACAGATGTTACTATTAGTCAGGTAACATCAAAAGGCTATCGTGTGACTTGCAGGGTAAGCGATAATGTGGGTGTGACAAGCGTAAGATTTCCTACTTGGGGTGGCGGTGACTTTAAGTGGATTGATGGAATAATTGAAGGAAATATCGCTACCTGTTATATCAACACAAGTGAATTTAATAACGAAATTGGAGATTATGCAAACCACATTTATGCTTATGATGCGGTTGGAAATTCGAGCAGTATTTCGGCAGGCTATATATATGTTTCTGATGAACCCATTGAGATCGCTTCTATGATATATAAGGAACATAAATATGTGGTATATAATTCTGGAAAAACATGGACTGAAGCTAAACAATGGTGCGAGCAGAATGGAGGTTATCTTGCAACAGTAACATCTGAAACTGAATGGAATCAGATCTCAGAACTTTTGAAAAAATACTATGGTGTCCGCTGTTGGTTGGGAGCAGATAGTACAACTGGTTCATGGAAGTGGACAACAGGTGAGCCGTTTGACTATGCAAAATGGGAAGAAGGACAACCAGACTGTAACGGGGACATAGAATTTTACTTAGGTACATATGGTGGTGGAGTATATGACAATTACGGTTGGAATGATTTTACAAATGAAGGAATTTTAATTTCTGGTTTTGTTTTTGAAAAAGTTGAACATCAGTATGAAACAAAAGTAATTCCTGCTACTTGTACTGAAAAAGGTTATACAGTACACACTTGTATTTATTGTGGTGACAGCTACAAAGATACCTACACTGACGCACTTGGTCATAATTACGAAGAAACAGTAATTGCACCGACCGTAGATGAACAGGGCTACACTCTCCATACCTGCTCAAAGTGCGGGCATTCTTATAAGGATAACTATACGAACAAGCTTTTAGTAAACACAACTACCCTTGCAGCAGAAGATGTAAAACTCGGTAGCTACATAACGATAAATGCGTCCGCAGCAGGCGGCACAGGTGACTATACTTACGCTGTATGGTACAAGCGTTCATCGGATTCAAGCTGGACTACAAAACAGAATTACAGCACAAATGTAACGATTAAGATAAAGCCTGAAAGCACAGGAAAATATGATATATCTGTAAAGGTAAAAGACAGCAGCGGAACGATAGTGAAGAAAGCTTTTACGGTAAATGTATTTGCACCGCTTAAAAATACTACGACAGTTTCATCAACAAGCATAGGCTATGGCGGAACATTTACAGTCAAAGCAAAAGCAACAGGCGGTCTTGGTGATTATACATACGCTGTATATTACAAAAAGGCTTCCGCAACAAAATGGACTACCGCACAGAACTATTCTTCAACAAAGACTGTAACCATAAAACCGAAATATGCCGAAGAATACGATGTAAGCGTAAAAGTTAAGGACAGCAGAGGTGTTGTTGCAAAGAAAACCTTCAAGATAAAAGTAACAAAGCCTACCAATACTTCAAAAGTGGCTTCTACAACAATAACTCTTGGAAATACTATTGATATCACCTGTTCGGCAACAGGAGGTTCAGGCTTCTATCAGTACGCTGTATATTACAAAAAATCAAGCGATACATCATGGAAAACAAAACAAAGCTATTCATCTAACACGAATGTAAGCATCAAGCCGGCATCAAAGACAAAATATGATGTCAGCGTAAAAGTTAAGGACGGCTTAGGAAATGTTTCAAAGCAGGCATTTACTATAACCGTTAAGTAAATAAAACTCAGGCAATATACCTGTAACAAAACAACTCCGTACCTTTCGTTATGATCGGTACGGAGTTGTTTTTGTGGTTTCAAGCCCCAAAAGCAAAATACAGTTGCAATCTGCCCCGAAACGGGGTATAATAAAAACAAGAGAAAGTTTGGGTGATACCAATGGAGGATGTAAAAACCACACGCAACTATAAAGACACACTCTTTGGCAGTCTGTTTTACTCCTGCGAGGATGCCGTTGAGAACGCCAAAGCCCTGTACAAAGCCCTGACAGGCAAAGAGGTAAAGCACGTGGAAAAGTGCCGGTTGGAAGATGTGCTGTTCCGGCAGTTCCTGAACGATGTTGCCTACATCATGGACGATGTGTTTATCTGCTTTATCGAACATCAATCGACCATCAACCCCAACATGGCACTGCGGCTACTGATATACCTTGCACGGACGTATGAACGCTTCTTCACGGGGGATAATCTGTACAAATCCACCCTGATCAAAATCCCGACACCGGAATTTTATGTGCTGTACAACGGGAAAACCAAACTGCAAACGGATACGCTGACACTCAGCAGTATGTTCAAGTCAGAAGTCGAACAGCCGCAGGCAGAGGTTATCGTTAAGATCTTCAACATCAACTATGACAATCTGAGCGAAACCGGTCTGAAGGACTGCAAGATACTGTCAGATTACGCTTTTGTCATTGATACGGTACGAAAGTATGACGGCGATGTAGAAACGGCTATCAAAGAATGTATCGAACAAGGCGTGTTATCCGATTATCTGAAACATTACGGAAGCGAGGTAGTCAATATGCTATTTGAAGAATACGATGCAGAGAGGGCTTTGGAGATCAGAGGACAGGAAGAGTACGAAAAAGGCTTTCTGAAAGCTCTTGTCGATCTGGTGAAAGATGGACTTCTGACATTATCCGAAGCTGCTAAAAGAGCAAATATGACTGTCGAGGACTTTGAAA
>JBGVAQ010000152.1:0-6814 GCA_045224775.1 Acutalibacteraceae bacterium
GTAGTGGATGCAGCTACGCTGCATGAAAAAGACTTTGCCCCATTATATCACATAAGAGGGAGAAAATCAATGGCAAAGTCTAACACACTATACTTATTACGCAGGATGCATAAGTAAGTGTGCCAGAGCGTTCCCCTCTGGACTTCCCTACCGGCAGGGAAAAAATATACGCACACAAGTTGTAATGATACAATTTGTGTGCGTTTGGCTTCATAAAATTAATTCTGCGTGACATCCTCCCGCAGCCTACGCTAACGCTTAGAGGTGGGAGGATTTCTTGCATATTTCGTTAAATCTATTCCATTTTGTATACTTCGTCCAGACATTCCAACAGCTGCATTACATCCAGAACATCTTGCTTATTGATGTAATCCGTAGGAACAGTGCCATTTTCTTTATTAGTATTATTACTTGATTTCATATATCTTATTGCCGCAAACAAACCTATTACTGCAACAATAAGTATAATTATTATCCATAGCCATTCCATGAAACCTCAACTCCTTTCTGAATTTGATATATTTTTCAGTATGTCTTCTTTATGTGCGACCATTTCATATATGATATTCCTTGCAGGCATATTTATAGTTACATTCATTTGATCGGTTCCGTATTTTTTTATTATATAGAAGAGATTGCTTATTACATTACCTTGCTTTATTTTTTTTTCGATGTATTCTTCAATTTTATCATTTAATTCATCACATGACATATTCCTGACTGACATTTGTTGGTCTTGAAAAAGTAACCTATCCATTTTGTTGCATATATCAAGTCTGTCATTAATAAGCTGCATATACTTTATTTCAGTAAGAAACATTGTAAAAATCAGTTCTCCTCTCCGTAATTCCATAAAGCGGAAAAAGACGATATTCTTTCTTTAAGTGCATGAAGAACAATTTTTTCTTCAGAAAGCCGTTCTATGTTATTTTCATACTCTTCTGTTCTGTCAAGCACTTTTTTGGTATCCTCTGCGATCTTCAGTGAACTGTTAATATTAGCTGTCATTTCTTTTTCAATTACAATTGTGAAATCCTTTACATTCTTGTTTATTTTTTGTTTTGTTTCTTCAAAAGCTTTATTGATCTCATCAGAATTAATAACAGCGCCTATTATTAATCCGATATCAACGTCATGATAGATATTTTTTGCAGAAGATTCAAATATATATTCTTCTTTACGATGCAGCAGTGATTCGAAAGCCTTCTGAACTGCAGGAGCAAAACCATGCTGCTTGTTAAGCTCATTCATATTCTGATTATACACTATATTATTTTCTTTTTGGCGTTCAAAATAAAATTGGAATATTTCATCTATCTTTACGTTTTTTTGGAATTTGTGTTCCTTTTTAGCCACTTCAAAATCATATCTGAACGAAGGCGCTTTTATGTCAAATGAAAGATCACACTGTTCCCCGAGCTGAGCTTTGTATTCGTCTATGACAGCTTTCAGTTTTTCCTGTCTTCTGTTTGCTGTACTTACAAGATCCTCTTTTATTTTTTCACATTCTTTGTCATAGTCTGATGTAACATTTATTATCTGATAATTGAGGTGTTCTTCTATAGCTTTGGTTATTATTGTGTTGTTAATAACAGAATTATATATTTTGCTTATTTCAGATATTTTTACAACACGTAATTTTTTCCCTCCTTTGTAATCCTTTCTATAATCCTTGGATTTGCTGTATTCTTGTTCCAGCTTGGCATTAATAATTTCAGGAATCTGATTCTTTGCATAGTTAGTTATCATTCCTTGAAGGTTTATATCTTTCTCTGTCTTTTCCTTAAACTGTTCGTAAATTTCATGTATATGAATAGGATGCTTTTGTGCAAGCATTTTCAATATATCGCTTTTTAGTTCTCCGCCGGCTTTTTTGTAATAGTATATGTCATTATATTCCGGATCGAAAATATTCTCGACTTCCTCTATGAATCTTTTCAGAATTTTTCTGGCAGTATGAAGCTTTTTCTGGTCCTTCATCATTTCTTCTTCTAATTCCTGGAAATGAAATAAGTTCTGTATATTTTTATATTCTCTGTCTATCTTGAATATGAGGCTGTTTAATTTTTCATTTCGTGCCTTGTTTGTAGCAATGTATTTTATATAGCTGAGAAGATTGGGCATACCGCTGAAATTCCTGATATCTTCAAGATTTTCAAGTGTTTTACCATGAAATCTTCTTGCATTGCTTACAGTCTGATCTATCTGGTTGAGAATATCCATTTCATTTCCGTCTGTTTCGTTATCAAGATATGTGTCTATGCACTCCTTAAGATTATCTGCAAAGCTTACACCTGTCACAGACTGTAATTTTTCACAATATTTCAAACCGGGAGCGGCAATACTATTAAAATATGTGAGAGCCGATGTTCCGATAACCATACTGTCAGAAAATTCCGGACCTATTTTTATAAGTTTCTGTTTGATAAAATCAAGGATACGGACAACATTTTTATCTTTTTCAGATGAATTATATCTCAAATCCAATTTGTTTACGTTAATGATAAGAGAATATCTTTTTTTCTTGTTCTTGCATATATCTTTTATATATTTGAGATAGCTGAATTCAGAATCGGTAAGATATTTGGAGTAGTCTATTGTAAAAATGATAACATCGGTTTCGTTGACTGCATTCTGTGCGGCTTCTTTATGACCTGTTGCTCCGGCAAGGTCGGGACCGGGAGTATCATATATCGTGTAGGATGTAAATGCATTCTTATTGTCAACATATCCTATCTCCATATCAGGTATGGAATAACCATTTTTAGAGTCTGACTCCGCTTGTTTAAAGCAGCTGTAAATATACTTTTTCATGTCTTCGGGATTTGTATAAGTATGATTTTCTTTGCCGAATTGTAAAGTATATGTATCATCCTTGCTTACATGGTATATACAGTTATTCGGAGTTGCAAGCTCAAGGCTTGTAGGAGCAAGCTCATATCCGATAATTGAATTTACAATAACACTTTTTCCTGATTTCTTTGATGCTGCTACCGCTATTTTCAATTCATTGTTTTTTGCTTCTTTTATGTATTCCTTTATCTTGTTTAATGATTCCATTATACGCGTTTTGTAATTTCCTGTATTCAGACGGTACTGTTCAACTTTATCAATAGAATCAAGAAGTGTTTTTTCATGTATATTGATATTTGCCTCAAATTTTTTTATCTTTTCGATATCATACGCTTCTTTTTCAGTCATTACCTGTATTATGTCCAACGGAAGATTGATATACATAAACTGCTGTATGATATCACTGAGCTGAATATTTACTTTTCTTTTTTTATCTTCATCTGTGGTATTATCTCCCATGACAACTATAAGACACGGAACCGACATATCGATAACACCAAGAAGTTCACTCATAGAGTTTATTTTTTCTTTGCTATATTCACTTCTGAATTCTACATCCAGATTTTTTATCTCTTTGCATATTTTTAATTTTTGCATATTTTTATCGCTTAGCCCAAGCAATTCTATGTATTGATAGAGATAAGTATCAGTGTCCACCACAAAGAAACTATCTTTGATGTTTTCAATTATTTTCTGCTTATCTTCATCAATATTATTGTTTTTCAGTAAAATAACTTTCATTTTGATTTCCCTCACTAATCTTTTGTGTCTATTTGTTTCATTTCTTTTATAATATCATTTATCTTATTGATTATCTCACGGCGGATCTGATTTTTTCTTTCAACTTCATTAAGCTCCGAATATTTATCTGCACGGATAAGATAAATATTTTTATTAATGAAATTTCGGTATGTTCCGTCCTGAGGATCAAGACTTGAAATTATACTCATAATTATCTGATGTTCACGGGCAAGGAATGATTTTTCAATATTTATTGCTTTTACTGCTGTACTTTCAAGGAATTCCTGTAAGATGCATATATCCTCATTTATCTGTTCACGAACATCTTCAAGTGTTTTATCTTTGCGGTTTTTAAAATATTCATCATAATATTCTTTGCAGATTTTTTCAAAACCGACATTTATATTTTCGTCTTCCATGATATCAATCTCATTAATAAGCGTTCCTGCTACACGATCGAAATTTTCTTTGCTGCTTCCGTTCTTTATAAACTTACATTTATCCTTGATAAAATCCGCAGCGTTATCAAACTTTGCCAGTACTATCTTACTTACATATCCAAGCAATTTTTTATCAAGCTCAGTTGTACCAATAATGTTGATAAGTACATTTACACATTGACTGATATAATCTCTGTATTTATTATATCTTGTGTCATGGAACAACATCTGATAAAAGAAGGGCTGACTGTCAAGAGGGATATCTTTTTCATGGTTAAACATTATGAGACTGTAAAAATTATTTTTGTCAGATTCAAATTTGTTCCATCTTGCAGGATCTCCAAGACTAAGACGCAGCAGTATTTCAAATATATCCATTGAAAAACGTTCGATAAGACTTCTGTAATATCCTCTGTTATCCTCTGAACCTTTGCAGTTACTGATATACTGTTTTATCTCGTCCGAAAGTAAATTGTCTGTGTTGTTATCTATATCAAGACTTTCAATGAATATCTTTTCTATTTCGCTGTCACATTTATCATGTTCCTGTGCTGAAAGCTCGATGATCTTATTTATATAGCTGTTGTAAATGCCATCATACTTTTTCTCACGTATAGGCGATTCTATTTTACTGATAATGAAATTGTAATTCATATCGGTATAACGATTTTTTCCCTCTTCCAGTTCTTCATCGGTAACACCGAAGTTTTCTACTGTTATATTTGATACTACCTCTTTGATCAGCTTGTCCGTTAAAATAGGAGCACTGTTATACTGAGCCTTTGTACTGCTGTCATAATGTTCAAGAGCTTTTCTCAATTTGTCCCTGCTTTTATCAAGGGTTTCGGTTATTATTTCGTTTGATACGCTGAATTTGATCTGTGAGTTTTCAGGGATTTGACCTTTCAACATTTCATCAAACAATCCCTGAATATCCGTCAGATTTCTGTTGACTCTCTTTTTGAGGGTATCAAATCTTTCGTTTTCATTATATTTTTCAAGCTTTTGAAGCATTTCTTTTATGCCGTCTGTAATTCCTCGTGCCTCAACAGCACGCAGACATTCATCACCTTCTATTTTGCCTTCTTTTTCAAGAAATGCTCTTGCTGAACCTGCTACTACTCTTTCAGACAGCATATCATCGTTATATATAATACGGTATTTTTTCAATTCTTCTTTCAGCTTTTTTATATTACTTTCGACTTTATCATTTGCACGATCTGTCTTGTTTGCAAAAACAAAAAGCTTATCACCAAATCTGATGCCATCCTGATCTATTTCAGTATCAAAAATACTGAGTTGTGGACCGGTCAGGCTGGGTGCGCAGCCACTTGCTACAAGGATTATAACATCAGCTGTCTGCATTCTGTGTTTTGTTTGTTCTATATGTATCTGTGTGGGAGAGTCAAAACCGGGAACATCATATATAACGGCATTTTTTATTGAACTCAGTCTTGAAGATTTTATAGTTACATTTTTTACTGCCATTGAATATTCCGGAGAAACAATATATTTTTGAAATTCAAAAGATGATATTTTTTCTGCACCTGTAAAGTATTCCTTGCTTCTTCCGAGTAAAGAACGAATACAAGATTTATTCGTTAATATTGCTTTTATATCTTCATTGATATTTCCACCATAAGCTTTCTGTGTTTCATAAGGAAGTTTTGCAAATGCTTTTTCATAATCTTCTTCATAAATATCAGAAAAATTTTGACCAAGGCTTTCAAGTTTCAGTGTTTCAAGCTTTTGTAAAAAAGATCTGTCAAATTCTTCTTTTGTATAAAATTCAACCTCTCCTGTATCTTCATTTCCATATCTTATGTTGGTTGAAGTATATGTGCATCTTTCATCAGCAGTAGGCAGTATGACATTTCCCATAAAAGCATTAGCGAATGTACTTTTTCCGGCTTTCTCAAGACCAATGATAGCAACCTCAAACTCATTTTTTTCAAGCTTTTTCTTTAAATCAGCTGCTCTGTTCTTAAACTGCATCAGTTTATGCTTTATATCCTCGTCTATAACATCTTTGGAATTAATGAATAATATGTCTTCAATACCCTTTATCTGAGCTGACAATTTATTTATATAATCTTTGCGTTCATCTGACATTTTTACTCCTCCTGATTAATTAATAAATTTTGTAAGTCATTAGATAAACTTGACCGAATAATTTTATCAAATTTGCTATATAAATCATAACATCTATGTAAATATTTGTCAATAAATGTTTAGGGGAAAATAAAAGTGCATAGAAATGCGGCAGGAAGGTTGCATACAGAGATGCAATACTATAAGTGTTAAGATTGTCCATTACAAGAATAATCTTTTTGGCTGTAGGATATTGCTCAGTAAGTAACCACTCGATTTGTTTTGCTCAGTCCTGAGATTGAAAAATGCAACAATTCTAAACATTAGTAATTTATATTTATAAAATATCGTTCAATGACAATTACAAACATTTGTAATTGTCATTGAATTTTGCCAACACAAATTTATTTTCTACGCTTCAAATCTGTTATTTTCGTTGTATTATCCAAAAATCATGTTATAATATTTACAGGGTAACTGTTCAGATTGGAGTGATGAGTATGGGAATTTATCTTAATCCAGGCAATACCAGTTTTTGTGAAGCTGTCAGTTCAGAAATTTATGTAGATAAATCAGGACTTATTTCATTCACAAATACAAAAATCAGAACTTCACGAAAACATATTTGCGTCAGCCGTCCAAGACGTTTCGGAAAGTCAATCAACCTTGCTATGCTTGCTGCTTATTAC
>JBGVAQ010000153.1:0-7419 GCA_045224775.1 Acutalibacteraceae bacterium
GCATTTTTATAATACTGTTGTATTAGCTTTTGTTTTTCTGCATTTCTTTCTTCTTCCCAGATTATGTATTCTGCCATATAATCCTCGACCTCGAATTCTTCTATAGGAATAATAGTGTGCTGAGAGGTTCCTTCCGAGTTAATAACCTTATGAATAAAATAATTACCGGTTCTGCTCTTATATAAGGTTTCGCAGTAATAACCGGATTCGTCATAGAATATATTGCTTGATTCCATTCTGCATATCTTTTGAGATGAAGATGTATTGTATCTGATTGATCCATAACGCATTTTCATATTGATCCCTCCTCATAATTAGTAATATACTTGAAATTTGTTAGTTTTAAGCAATAGAAGAATTATCAGTCAAAATAATTATAATAGGAAATCTTTTTTGAGACTTATCGATTGGAATCTGGTTTTCTGATAATTGAGCTTTTCTCTTACGTATTGCTTCCAAAACTTTTTCGGAAATCGGTGGCACTTCTATTTCGGGAATATCATCTAACTCATTTTCTATTATATTATCATTATCCATCTGTTTTTCCTCCAGATTATTCCTTAATTAAATTATATCACGTTATAGTAGATTTTCAATTTTAAAATATACAAAATTTTAAAGCAGTGATTATACAATGTGGACAAAAAAAGAGCACCCGCTATACAGGTGCTCTTTTTCCAACTCAATCAGCGATTGGCAATCGCTTCCAAACAGATCAATTATTCATATCTCTGTTGACTTAATTATACAATATATGGTATGTCATGTCAAGTCATATACAAGACTATTTGTACTACAGTTAATTGTTTTTACTGAACCTTTTGCAATGTTACTTTTCATATCATCAGGAACAACACAGGTACCATAGCAATATTGTCCGTATGGGCATTTAAAGCATGGTGCCTCTTGTTTTTTAGTATAATCCAGATTTTTTGTAAAGATAAGATCCATTACCATATCATATAATTTTGTTGTCAATGGTATCACTTCCAAAGTTACTATACAAGATATAGCGTTTTTATTATTATAGCAAAACCTGAAAAATTTAGCAATTATTTTTAAAGCAAAAATGAAAAAATCAATCATAATAATAATAGAAGGTGATATTTTGAAAGGGAAAACTCATGTTATGTATGGTTTATTTACCGGGTTAGCATTAGGAATGAATTTACCACAACTGACGGTTCTTACACTGGGAGCATTGCTACCGGATATAGACCATGAAAAGTCAGCTATTGGTCATTGTATTCCGATTATCAGCAAACATTCTCATCATAGAGGCTTTTATCATAGTGCATTGTTTGCTGCATTATGTTTTGTATTAAGTCCGTATCTCGGTATAGGAGTACTGTCGCACATAGTTTTAGATATGTTTAATGTAGTAGGAGTTGAACTTCTATGGCCGATTTGTTTCAAGATTAAAGCCCCGTTTATATCGATACATACAGGTAAAAGCCTTGAAAATTTGATATATGCAGTCGGAATACTTGGCTTAGGATTGCTCATTGGTTTTTATCATCAAAAATATAGAATTCTGCACATTATGGAATATACAAAATTAGGATGGGAAGAAGGGTATTTAAATGGTATTTAAACGCAGATTAAACAGTATTTTAAAAAAGAAAAATAAACCATATTCCAAATACAAAGCACATAGAAAAAAGAAAAAAATTATTCTTATTATTGTTGTATCTATTATAATTGTAATTTTGATTTTTTTGTATCTGCCTCAGTTCTTTATATCTGATAGCAATGATAGAGTTTACTTGACGGTTAAGCCCATCAATTTTGATTTTAACGAATTTGGTGATTATGATTTTGATAATGATGGCATTATAAACGGTCAAGAAATAAAGAACGGTACAAATCCCTACTATATTGATTCAAACCGAAACGGTATATCTGATCTGGCTGAACTGAACTTGAATGAAACTGATCTTTTAGCTTTATACCCGGGAGAATTATCTTCCGCACCATTCAGTATAAACGGAGTAATACTATGGGCTAATGATGACTTTTCTCGAATGACAGGCAGCGTAGCATATACTGCATTTGGAAATTATGAATTTTATAATTTTCGAGGTTGGGCTAAGTTTCCCAGAGGTGATTATGCATACAAATATAAGGATGGTATACATACTCCGCTGAATTACAGAGATAAAGAAAACGCTTACTATATCGATGAAGATTGTGTAGTTGAGGTTACAGATGAAAAATTAGAAACGGTATATCTTGTAAGCTGTTTTGGGAATGAAGAATACAAAGAAGATTCCTGGTGGCAAGGTTTTCTTGATGCTATACTTCCGGGAAAAGGGTATATTACAAGCCGAAAGATGACTTTGAAAGATACTTATCAGAATTTGAGCCAGGATTATTATTGCAGAAATACTGAAGTGGATTGGGATCTTACTGATGACAGATTTATGACAAACACAAACAATTTATCCAATCTTACAGAGGTGTTATATTCTCTGAAAGCCGGAAAATGTGTGCTGGTTTCGTTGTACTCTCAGGAAAAAGGAGAGAGTCTTGGAATCATTTACAACTATAATATAAACAACGAATTTGAAGTAAGAGATTATTATGACAGTTCTATAGTTTCAAAGATTCATATCCAGATAAATACATCCAAATATATGAATGAGAACAAAAAAATGCAGTCTATCAATATCTTTGAGTTTGAGTCTGGCATCTTTGATTCCGAAGATGGAGATTGTATTTCATTCATTCTGCAATAATATCGTGCATAATAGTAATAGAGATTAATTTTAAGAAAGGAGGAATAACAAGTGACTAAAACGGAGATAAAAGAAGCACTTCCAATGGTATCTGTGGCCGAACATTTTGGTATTCCGATGCAAGAACGCGGAAAAGAAATTCTGTGTATTTGCCCATGGCATGACGATCATAATTTCGGTTCCTGCTATATGACAAGAAAAGCTATTGTCTGCAGAGCTTGTGGTTCCTCAGGTGATATATTTAACGTCATAGAGACTAAGAAAAAATGTGGGTTTAGAGAAGCATTGGATTACGCTGCTAAAATGCTGAATTCTACCGTAACTTACGATGACAGCGATTTACAGTATAACTATCTGACGGTCGAGGAAATCAATTTTCTTGGGATCGATAATAATCCGGTCAAAAAACTTGTCGATATTTCTTTTGACCCTGAGGATGATGATCCCAAATCCGAATTCAGACAAATCAATGATTATACATCGGAAACCCCCGTTTATGGCAAATACATAACCGTTACATGGTCCCCACTCAGAGATATGTGTATCAATTCACCAGAGGAATATAAGAACTTTGTAAACAGCAAAGTTTTGGAAAAAGAAAAAATATTGATGTTCATCCAAGATAGGATTACTGAAGAGCTGGGTGAACTAGGATTCTCAGCCATACGTCCGCTGTTCCAGATGCTCATCAATATTCAGAGGAAAATCGGTGTAGATGTAACCGTTATCAACCCAATATACATATAGTCACAATAGCAGAATTTCGGAGACGGGATTCTGCTTAATATTTAAGGAGGAAATACAATGCAACAAATTCTACCCGAACATTATTTAGAAAACCTTCCGTGCTTAATAGTAGCAGTAACCAGTGCATTAGGCAACAGACCTGATGAGATACCTGTTCTTAAAGAGAATGGTTACGCTACTCTTAAGATAGCAAACACTTATATTCGTGATAGTTTAAAGGTAAACAAAAGAATCAATTATAATAGACAAAATAGACCTAGGCTCAAGGATCTTCACATAGATGGTCGTGCTATTGTTTGTGTTCTGGGACACTTTTTGTATTTAGACCACGAATCCTATTACTCGTTTTTCGACAATGAGGAAGACGACGTAGTATCAGTTTGGTTGCTCAAAGAATAACTTCCTGTTGAGTCAAGAATGGATACGATTAAAAGCTATGTTGTGTCGTGCATAATAATATCAGCTTATATTATTCTACAAACAAGTGGAGTTTTAAGAAAATATGGGCTATAATAATTATAAGGAGGAGTTCATATGCGACTCGTAGAAGAAAAACGTGATTTATTTGATGTTTCAGAAGATTACTATCTCGCTCATTGTATAAGTGCAGATTTTGCACTTGGAGCCGGAATAGCAAAAGAGTTCAATAAGCGTTATAATATGCGAACTGAGTTAAACAGTATTTACGGAACATCAAGCATCAAAGACAACCTTGGAAAGGTATTGCTCGTAGGGAGAACCTTTAATCTGGTAACAAAAGAACGTTATTGGCACAAACCAACCTATGCCTCATTAAAGGTAACATTGGTGGATATGAGAGTGCAAGTCCTTTCAATGCAGATAAAAAAGATTGCTATGCCACTAATCGGCTGTGGCCTTGATAAACTTCGATGGGAAGAAGTAAGAAAAATAATTGAAAAGGTATTTTCAGAAGATGATCTGGAGATACTCGTGTGCAGAAAGTAGGGGAGAGTATGATTACAATAGAATGCAAGAAAAGCGGAATAAGCTGCGATATCTCATATGGTGCTTTTTCTGAATTCAGAACAGATATTGCCTTTCTCTGTGATAAGGAATACGGGGAACATTATAATAAGTTAAGCTCAACAATATTCCATATAAGCGATACAGAAGATGACCTTAAAGTGTGGGAAGATAGATTTGAGGAGATTCGTAAAGAAAAGAAAATTAGTCCTCGCATACATAACTTTTTACTGTCACCTGATTGCGACGGAAAACTTACGAATGCAGGCTGCAGGGAACTGTTGTTTCTTGTTCAGAAACTGCCGGACAAAAGATATGGTAACGGAGTCAGATATTGCAGCAAAAATCAGATAGAGTTGGTACTTTTACAGTGTGTTGCTACAAACTCTACATTAGTATGGTATTGATCGGGGGTAATGGATATGACAAACAGGGAAGTATTAATGCAGGCATTACAGAAGAAGGATTATGATACAGACTTGTGTGCAGCGTATTATATTGCCTGCTGCAGTTCGGAAGACTGTACATACAAAGGTGACAGTGACACTTCGATGTGCGCTGAGTGCAAAACCCGATGGCTTGATCAGGAGTGGGAGGAGTAATAGTGACGTTAAAAGAAATCACGGAACAAATTAAAACTGAACAATACAGTTTTCTTAGGACAAACAAGCATCTTGGAGATAATATCATACTTCTTGGTCTTGGAGGCAGCTATAGCTATGGTACAAACATAGCAACATCTGACTTGGACATAAGGGGAATTGCTCTTAATTCTCAGAGGGAGTTGTTGCTCGGCAAGGATTTTGAGCAGGTCATTGATACTAAAACAGACACAACTGTGTACTCATTTCAGAAAATGATTCGACTGCTATGTCAGTGCAACCCCAACGTAATTGAGCTGTTGGGTCTGAAACCCGAACACTATCTTATACTAAAGCCAATCGGTCAAGAGCTTATTAACAACCGAAAGCTGTTCCTATCAAAAGCGGCTGTTAATTCCTTCGGAGGCTATGCGAACCAGCAGCTCCGTCGTCTGGAAAACAAAGTGGCACGGGACTCAAGCATGAGAAAACAACAGGAGAATGTTCTGAAAAGTATCGAACATGCCACTGTTGATTATAAGAGTAAGTATTTCCCTTATGGGACAGATGAGATCCATCTATACGTAGATTCTATGGAAGATGATCCTGATACTGCCGATATATTTGCAGACATACATCTGACGCACTATCCACTTAAAGACTTTACAGGACTTATCGGTGATATGAACAATATCCAGAGGATGTACGAAAATACAGGGCAGCGTAACCGTAATGCTGCGGAACACGGAAAGCTTGCAAAACACATGATGCATCTAATAAGACTCTACTATATGTGCTTTGACATTCTGGAACGCGGAGAAATTAATACACATCGTGAAGCTGAACATGATGAGCTTATGGAAATCCGAAACGGGAAATATCTGGACGAACATAACCAGGTTGCCCCTGAGTTCTATGACATAGTTGAACAGCTTGAAAAGAGACTAACCTACGACAAAGAAAACACAGATCTGCCTGATAGACTGAACATGGATAGAATCAATGATTTTGTGTTTTCGGTGCATAAGTCTGTTGTGCAGCCGAATTAATGTATGCCATATTATAGTAGGAGGGAGATTTATTTGAATTTTTATGAATTTACGCAAAAATATTATAAGCAGTTTCTTAAAAAGCTGAATAAAAAGTACTATTCGAAAGGATGGGCTATCTATGTTCCCCACCGGAGGAGCTTCAATTCAGCTTTAGCTATTCTTGAAGATATACGCGACATCCCTTTTGAGAAACTTACGTTGGAATTGTATTTTCTGATAAGCGATAAGAATTTTGAAAAAATAGCAAATGACTATAAGAGAGCCATTGAGATTGCCAAGAAGCAACCGGAAAAGTTTGTATTTCAGCTATATGAGTTTTACAAGAAAGAAGCCAGATATATCAAAGATAATAACCTTTCAGAGAAGTATTTTGAGTTTGTTTCGAATCTGCAGGCAATGGCAGAAGAAGAAAATGATATTGAAAAAAGGCAAGTATACAGAGCATATGTTCAGATACTATTAGAGCAATGTATGTTTATGACGAAAGACAATCTTAATTTCAATCAGATTGTAATTGGTATCGATACTGATGGTAACATCATTGAGGGAACGGATCTGTATCCAAACCTTGATATCCCTGTATACGAAATTGAAGAAGCATCATTAAAAAATCGCTCAATGATCGACAATGATAAGGCATTGGTTTTTTTTAAAAAATGGGGATATGATATAAATTCTGAGGAAGAAGCTGAAGAACTCCGAATTGAAAATCAAGTATTCGGAAATATAGTACAATATCTTATTCCATTCATAAACGAATACACTATCGACATTCTTCCTGAAAAGATAATAAGTGTCAGACTTGGAGAGTATTTACATAAGATTCCTCTTCCAATATTGACGACTGACTATTCGGAACTATTACAGCAACGCAGAAGGACTCTTCCATCAAACGGGCTTGTGATAGAGTTTTCAAATAGTTTCTATCGGAAGTTTTTGCTGAAAGAAGTATACCGCTTTGAACAGGTTGTTTTGCTGTACAAACTGGAAACATGGTACGGGGATATTGTGGGAGCTTATCGTACAAAAGATGATTTATTCTATTCAAGTTATACTCACGCAATGAATAATGTTAATAAGCTGGATGATATTTTCAAAGAATTTGTCCTTTGGGCTTATTCAGCTTTTGTATGCGATGTAGATAATTTGTCATTGACGACAGACTGCTATCAGAAGTTATTCAATGAACATGATGCAGAAGTACATTTTACTCAAATTGGAGGAAAACTCAAACCAGCTTCAAATAAGCTTGTTCGTCACATAATTGCCGGGAAGGAAGGCTATGAGACAAAAACCAAACACATCAATGGCTATATC
>JBGVAQ010000154.1:0-1714 GCA_045224775.1 Acutalibacteraceae bacterium
GTACTTACAGGACAATCCTTTGTTGCAGCCGCAGTATTCGGTGGAGGTCGAAATAACTGGCATCTACAGCAGAAATGCAGCATGAAGAAAACAGACAGAAAGTGGAAAATTACGAGAAGCGTAGCATCAACCTATTGAGGAGTGAGAAAAGTGGCAAGGAATCTGATAATCTATTATTCAAGAACCGGCGAGAACTATGTCAGAGGCAAGGTCAAGAATCTCTCAAAGGGCAATACAGAGATCGTCGCTGAGTATATTCAGAAAGCAGCAGGCGGAGATCTGTTTCATGTGGAAACGGTGAAGACATATCCGGCTGATTACTATGAGTGCATCAAAGAAGCAAAAACGGAGCTTCGTGCAAAGGCAAGACCGGAGCTAAAAGATTATCTTTCTGATATTTCAGATTATGATAATATCATTGTCGCCGGACCATGCTGGTGTGGTACATATCCGATGGGTGTTCTGACGCAGCTTGAAAAGCTGGATTTCACCGGAAAGAAGGTATTCCCTGTTATGACACACGAGGGCAGCGGTCTTGCAGGTTCGGCGGCTGCATTGAAAAAGTACTGCAAGGGTGCAGTGGTAGGCAGTGGACTTGCCATTCACGGAGCAGATGCTGCAAAATGTGAAAAAACCGTTGCAGGCTGGGCAAAGAAAGAACTTGGTTAAAGGAGGATTCTTTCATGGACTATATTACACTCAATGACGGTAACAAAATACCGGCAATCGGATTCGGTGTTTTTCTGATACCCAATGACGGTCCCACTTATGACGCAGTGCTTGAAGCGCTGAAAGCCGGATATCGCCATATTGATACGGCTGCTGCATATTTTAACGAAGAAGATGTAGGAAAGGCCGTTCGTGACAGAGGTATCCCCAGAGAAGAGATTTTCGTGACAAGCAAGCTCTGGCTTCAGGATCACGGCTATGAAGCAGCCAAAAAGGGTATAGCAAGATCACTGCGCAAGCTTGGTCTTGATTATATTGACCTGTACCTTGTACACCAGCCCTACGGTGATGTAGCAGGAGCGTGGAAGGATATGGAAGAAGCAAAGGAAGAGGGAAAGATCAGGTCCATCGGTGTCAGCAATATGTCGCCGGCACTGTGGAAGAAGTTTGTCCCTGTGTTCACAACAAAACCGGCAGTCAATCAGGTGGAATTCAATCCGCTGTTTCAGCAGAAGGAAATTCGCAGACTGATGGCTCAGACAGATACAAAGCTGGAGGCCTGGTATCCTTTAGGTCACGGCAATGCCGAGCTGCTTTCCGCACCTGTTATCACAAGACTTGCCGGAAAGTACGGCAAAACCCCCGGACAGATCATTCTTCGATTTGAAGTGCAGGAGGGTGTTATCACACTTCCGAAGTCAACAAATCCGGAGAGGATCAGAACAAATCTGGATATATTTGATTTCACACTGACAGAGGATGAAATGAACGAAATGCGCAGTCTTGACACAGGAAAGGGCAGCCATGATCCCGATGCTCCCGATGTGGAAGAAAGACTGAGAAACGCTTTTGTTATTACAGATTAAAAGAGTACAGACAACTCTGGCAATCATGCCGGGGTTGTCTGTGTATCAGGAGATAATGATCGAAAAGAAGTGATCCTATGAAGATATTCAAGCTATAGCAATGCAAAAAATTAGCAGCATATGCCACATGAGTTAAACCAACCTGCACAATCTGATTGAATAACGCAACTGAAAGCGTA
>JBGVAQ010000155.1:0-5302 GCA_045224775.1 Acutalibacteraceae bacterium
CGAGGATTATATGGCAGAATACATAATCTGGGAAGAAGAAAGAAATGCAGAAAAACAAAAGCTAATACAACAGTATTATAAAAATGCGTAAAGGCACCTCGATTGTAGGTGCCTTTTTTATTTCGGGATTACCAAACATTTTGAATTGCATCAAGTGCCGTTTTCTTATTCTCTTCTCTCTTTTCTTCAGCAAGTGAAGGATCTGATGACTCTTCGTCAGCAGAACTATCAGAGGTGTCTCTCGATGCAATGATCTCAGAATAAGTATTTTTTGACGCTGTGATGCTTTGTCTTTCTTTTTCGTCTAAATCTGCTCGCTGCGATGATGCTAAGCTGTTCATGTTATTCATAATACAAACGATAAACACAATTGTAAGTATGAACCCTAACAGACCAAATACAACCTTTGCAATAGTAAGCCTAACGATCAGTTTCTTCATAGTTTTCTGTTTCATAAAAAACACTCCAATAATTATAATGTATTCCCGAATTACATAGAAACTCCATATAATTCATAAGAACCATTATTATTATGAACGATGACAATAAAAAAAGGAGGCCAAATCCGACCTCCTATGGACATTATTTGTATTTTTGTTTCAGATTCTTGTTAAGTTTTCTCGTAGCCATCATTATTGTTACGAAAACAATAATGAATGAACCAACAAAATGAATCTGCAAAAATGGAGATAGCAGCCATCCTATAAATAGTGTTATTATGTATGCTAATCCTCCTTTTACAAGTAAACTCAAACACCCCTTTACGATTACAAATACAGTTGCTATTAACGCGATAATTATTCTGTCCATATGAACACTCCTTTTAAAATCATAATAAGTTATTTTTATTATGATTAATACTTAAAGAAAAAAGCTGCCAAACATACCGCAAATAGTATGTCTGACAGCTTGTTTTGGTTAATTATTCGTCTTTACGTTCTGTTTTTCCGGCAAAAAGCTGAAGGAGAATATTTACATAGCGTTCTTTTTCTGCTCCCTCGGATTCGGCAACACATTCTAAATAGAATTGTATTGCATCCTTTTTGTTTTCCCATTTTTGAACTGCACCATAACAAGTTATGGTTACACTATTGTCTACAGACACAATTTCCATCGGCTGAAATGTATCGCAGATAAGTTCTTTTGCATAAGGAAGTGTTTCGATCCATCCACAGAAATCATGCCACTCGTCAAGCTTATGACTTTTACGAGCATGATATATACTGCGAAGAACAGCATAGTTAAGCTGAACAGTTGCTCTCTGGTTATACGAGCTCGGCAGAAGCTGAATCATCTGCCACCACCAAACCTTGTCCTTTTTCTCAATGAACTTTTTACGATAATTATTGAGACACCCAATGGTTATATTCAGCAGCGACATAGGTGAAACCAAAATACCCGTATCATTTCCATCTATGTCCGTAAGTTCCGTTTTTGCATCAGTATACTCAAATGGAGATGTTATAATCAGATGTTCGCAAGAAAAGTCTTCCTTTGAAAACTCCTTCCCGTGTATCTTATGCATGGTGCTGCAAGAGTTTCTGACAGTACCTACTTTATAAGTGTCAAATTCCTTCCACCAATACATCGGTGCCGTAAGGTCAACAGTTACCGTGATCATTCGCATAAACTTTGAATGATCTGTTCCTGCTTTGACAAGACGTGTCATCAGATCCAGATCCTTCTCCCCTATCTCGTAATCATCAGTGATTTTTGAACTATCTGATTGGTCCCATGAATTCATCGGGTTTCGCATCCCCCTGACAGCGGCTTCCCAACCATAAACACTTGTGGTTTCAATTTTGATCATTTTAATTCCTCCTCAATTATTATACCTTCGGCCTCTATGCTGTCATCTGTATATCCGGCATTATACAACACGGCTTTCGCATCTTCTACGGTTGAAAACAGCAATGTCCTTCCTTCTGAATTGCAAACATACTCGTTTCCATTCATAGAAATGCCATTGATTGGTCTTCCGATTATGTACATTAGAATTCCTCCTTGTATTTTGTATAATCATCCTCGTTTACGTAAAACGATGGATAATATCCCGTTTCTGCATTACAATTATAAAACTGGAATGCAATTACTGTTCGATCGAATTGATTTTCTGAGTATTCGGATTCAGCTTTGTTGATTGTATACGGTCTGATCCAAATACTGTTTGTCGATACTTTACAGGGCAACAGATTCACTGTTAACCCGTAATTATACATCTTCCTTGCTGTAGGCTTATTTACCCGTACATACTCCATAATTACTCTCCTTTCGCTAAACTAATCATATCAGGATGATTCCTAAACAGTAGTGATCTTTTGCAGTCCCAATCTCCTTGCTATTGCCTCAATCTTTGTCTTATCCTTTTCGACAAGTATTGCCAACCGATTAGTAAGAAGTGCCGCTGCACCCAAGACTCCTGAGCCCGCAAACTGATCAAGTATGATTTCTCCTTCAAGAGTAACATACTCAATAATCTGTTTAATAAGTTTAACCGGTTTTTCCGACTGAGCAATCAGTTCCTTTTTTGGAACAGGCTGCACATCGAACATTGCCGGTAGCATACCTGCAGCTCCTTTCATAAAAGCCGGTTCTCCGGTAGCCTTACTCTTTTTTGCATCAGGCCTCAAGGCTCGGGGCTCTCCCTTACTGAAGATCATTACATCTTCAGTATTTTTGGCTTTACGGCCTGTGTTCGCAACAAACTTGCCTTTTTTCCAGGCTACTTTTGAGTAGTACTGGAAACCCGCTTGTTCTGCCATTTTTTTGATCTTAAACAGATATTCATAGTTGTTTGCATTTTCCGCAGGGAGAAACTCAACGAGAAACGATCCTTCTTTTAGAACACGAGCTTTCTCGTCAAAATCCTCCTGCTGATACTCGAAAGTATCGTAAGTCGCAAAAGCTCGATTTCCACCCTTGTTAGACTTCGGGTCAGACCAAGGATGATCCGTTATAATTGCGTCCAACGAGCTGTCTTTGATACCGCTTAGGTTTCTGCCGTTCCCTTCCATGACAAGGATCTGTTCGTTATATGTACCATCAACATTGATGACCATATACAGACCCTTACCTACACGTTCAAAGTCTTTGCCAAGATTCTCGTAGATACTTCTTCTGACTGATGCTTCAGGTGCTGATGGATTAGCAGTATACGCATCTTTGAGCGAGAATCGCTTACCTTTAAAAACCTCCAAGATTTTACCTGCAATACTCATTTTGATTGCCTCCTTAACGTATTTGACTCCATTTATACAATTAACCATTTTCAAAGCTCCTGTATAATAATAGAATCTGTTATTATTATGATTGATAGAAATAAAAAACTGCTGCACCGATATAGAAGTACAGCAGTTTAATTGCTATTGGGGCTTTATTACAGGTTTTGGTTTTTTAACGGGCTTATTTGAGGGTACAGATTTTTGACTCGCTTTAATTTCGGGTTTAATAACCTCTTGTTCTTTGTACCTGTTTGTCCCGTTTGACACTTTCTTTTTCTTTTTTTTATTCTGCCTTGCATTAGACGAAATAGAGACATCAACCAACGATGCTATATCATCATCAAAATCATCCCTATCAATTTCCGGCACTTCCTTTACAAGATATGTAGTATGATTTGCTTTAGGTGATTCAGCCTTGGATGTATTATCAGTCTGTTCTATGGGAGATTTTATGGTTTGCTGTGAATCCGAAATAGATTCAAATTCAGGTTCTGAATCATCAGTCGTATTGATATTTTCGGAGATATCATATTCTTCTTCATCTTCTATCTGTTTGTCTTCTGCCGGCTGCTGAGCTTCCTTTATTCTCTGCTGCACAAGATTATTATAAGCATGGTCTTCTCTGCTTCTCTTACTTTGCATATTGGTCTCCTGATTTGTTTCAGTAACTTCCGCATAGATTTCTGACCATGAATCATCTTTTTCAACAATACGATGTTTCAGTGTAATAGTATCTTCAGATTTGGACTCGTGTTCATCAGACGTATTTGCTTTATCTTCGATATTATGTACTTTTGATGTTTTACCGTGGGTTTTAGTATAAGCCATCCACATAACCATAACAGAAATACCTAGAACAATGCCAATGGCAAACAATATCGAGAACATTATATACTCTATCATAAAATAAGCCTCCTTATCCGATTGCTGCTGCAGCTTCTTCCATTTCCCCTTCATCTACATCTTCATCCATGCTGTCAATATCATTATCGTTTAGTGGTTCCATAGTATCATTATCATAATATTGATTAGTGTCCGGTTGATCATTAAATGTAATGTTTTGAGTGGAATCATCTGTTACATTAGTTATATCGTCATCCGTGACTTCCTGTTGATTATCAATTATATCCATACTATTCTGATCATTGAAATCCATTTGCTGGCTATCGTATGTATCAGGTATATTATTGGCATCATAGTACTGCTGATAATCATAGGTGTTAGGATCTGTCCCCTGCATTTCTTCTGGAAGACCTGCCGAATAATCTATATCACTTGGAGTAGAAAATTCTGTTTCAACACTGGCTGCTTCTACTGCTTCCGGGCTAGCACCGCTAAGCATATCAATCAGATCCCCCAGATTGAAATTATCAAGTGCATCAAGAACTTTACTGCATACTTCTTCTCCGGCTTCAAATGCAGAAGACAGAAAATTTGCTATCGGAGAATCTGACGTTGATAATTTATCTGCGAGACTAGAACAAATCTCTTTTATTGCTTTTACTTTGTTTATTTCAGGTCTGCTGTGTAATGAATCATCGATCTTATCTTCAATATAACTTTTTATTTTGTCTCCTAAACTTTCCTGTCCAAAGTTTTCGGAACCAAAACTGTCTATAAAAGATTTATTTGTATCCAAAGATTCCCTTGCTTCATCTTTAACAGATTTTTCACCATCAGCCTCTATTGTTACAGTTTCAGTAGAAGATGAATTATCTACTGCTTGTTCTCTCATATCAAGAACATCTTCTGAGATAGAACTGTTATCTATTTTTTTACTCATTACATCTTCAAAAGCATCTTCGGTGTCTGACGTACTGCCATATATATCATCTATCTGTTCGCTTGTAGTTTTTTCTATATCTACAAGCCTCTCAACCTTGCTTTGATCAACTTCATCAGATTGATACTTATCAACTAGTACATCTGAGATCTTATCCATAGTCTCTTCTTTTGTACAGCCTTGTTCATCACAGTAAGATATGTAATCTGAAATTATCTCTTCTGCATTTGTTGGTGTTCCTGGTTCGAAATCCAAGAAAGTGTCAACAGCAGATCTGAATGAATCGTCACTTATTGGT
>JBGVAQ010000156.1:0-3764 GCA_045224775.1 Acutalibacteraceae bacterium
TATGCCATTTTTTGTTCGGAAGGAATGTTGCGATAGGGTGACGGGGGGATAGGTGCAGGCTTGATTATTCTGACGGTGTATTCAATATATTGCTCGTTTTCGGATTGATCTGTAAGTGCTGATATGCCTGTCGTGTTTATCGTGTCAAGCGCCTTGTTGAGAGTGTTCTCTATTATTTTCATGTCTTTTATTACAGCTTTGCGGCGAAGCTTCTGGAAGTGCTCTATTTTTATTTGTTCGATGTATTCCTGTATGAATTTCTCGGTCTGTGATACGTTCATTCTTTTTTCGATTATCTCACTCAGTACTATGCGCCTGTCTGTAGGATCGTCAAATATGAGCAAAGCTTTTGCATGTCTTTCGCTCAGATGTGCTTTTATTATGAGTTCACGTTCTTCGGGTGTGAAGTCAAGTATGCTGAGTCTTCCGTCTATCATGGACGGGCGTTTTCCCAATTTTCGTGCAGTTTCCTTTTTTGACATGTGATAATGTGACATTATTTCTGTGATGCCCTGTGCTTCCTCGAAAATGTTTATTTCCGACCTTTGCAGATTTTCAGTCAGGGAGTATATTATCGCCTGACTGTCAGTGCATGAGATAACTATACACGGGACTTTGCTTTTTCCGCACATTGCCGCCGCTCTGAGCCGTCTTTCGCCCGATATAAGCTCATATTCCGCCGAACTTACCTTTCTTACAGTGAGCGGCTGTAATATACCGTTCTGTTTTATGCTTATTGCAAGCTCTTTGAGCAGTTCGGGGTTATATTTTCTTCGTACCTGTGTTTTACATGGTCTTATCCTTACAAGAGGTATATCGACTATTCTTCTGCTTCTTTTGAAATTTATCAGCATGTATGCCGCTCCCTTCGTTTTTATAGTATTCTATCACTTTATGTACGAGGTTTTTGTCAAAAAACAGAAGTGAAAAATAAGGTTTTCAACATTTTGTTATATGTGTGTTGAAAACTTGGAAGAAAAATTATTTTTAACATCCTCTTGAATCAATGTTGAAAAGAAAATAGAAAGAAAATTTTCAACAGTTGAAAAAACCATGCACACCATAGATTAAACTGTGATGTGCATGGTTGAAATTTATATAAGGGGTTCTTTTGATATCTTTACACTGCGGCGGGGATATTTTTTGGGAGTAGGGGAGAGCTTTTTTATTTCTATGATAGTGCGTGTGCTTTCGTCGGGGAGAATAAGTCTTGATGTTTTAGTTTTTCCGCCGCCCAAAATCTTTATTGCATTTTCAGCCTGTGCAAGCTCATTTTCTCCGTCAGGACCTTTCATTGAAATAAAACTTCCGCCCTTTTTAACGTATGGCAGACAGTATTCGCAGAGTGACGGCAGATTTGCAACGGCTCTTGATATTGATATATCGAAGGTTTCACGGTATTCGGGTTTCTGACTGTATTCCTCGGCTCTTGCGTGGATAAGTCCGACTTTTATGTCAAGAGTTCTGCATACTTCGTCAAGGAATATAAGACGTTTATTAAGGCTGTCCAAAAGGTAAAGCTCGATATCGGGACGCATTATTTTAATCGGTATTCCCGGAAAGCCTGCGCCTGTTCCGATATCTATTATACGGGCGTTCTGCTTTATGTTACATGCCTTGATAACGGATATACTGTCTATAAAATGCTTTACGGCTATTTCGCTTTTCTCTGTTATAGCCGTGAGGTTCATTTTTTCATTCCACGATATGAGAAGTTCTGCATATTTTTCAAATGCGGCTTTCTGACTGTCGGTGATATCAATACTGTTTTCAATGCACCATTTTTCAAGTATCTCCGTTATCATTATTTCCCTCCGTTTTGTTTCTGATAGATGCAAGATATATTACAAGTACCGATATATCCGCAGGACTTACACCCGATATTCTGCTTGCCTGTCCGATGTTCTCAGGACGTACCTTATTAAGCTTTTCTCTTGCTTCAAGTCTTAAACCGTCTATCTTTGAATAGTCCGTATCTCTGGGTAGTTTTTTCTGCTCAAGTCTGCGTACCTGATCTATTATTATTAGCTGACGTTTGATATATCCCTCGTATTTTATTTCGGTTTCCGTCTGTTCGAATATGTTCGGATCAATGTCCGGTCTTGTGGTGTCGATGGGGGAGAGCTTTTCATAATCAAGCTCCGGACGCTTTAAAAGCTCGACAAGTCGTATTCCTGTTGTTACTTCCGAGGTATTGTTTGCACGCAAAATTTCGTTGAGAGTTTCGCTCGGAGATATAACCGTTTTTCTTATGCGCTCAAGCTCGGCTTGCATAAGCTCCTGTTTTTTATTGAATTTTTCCCAGCGTTCATCGGTTATAAGTCCGATTTTTCTTCCTATGGGAGTAAGCCTTGTATCGGCGTTGTCCTGACGGAGTATAAGTCTGTATTCGCTTCGTGAGGTCATCATTCTGTACGGATCGTTGCAGCCTTTTGTTACAAGATCATCTATAAGAGTACCTGTATATGAGCTTGCACGGTCAAGTATCATAGGTTGTTTGCCAAGTATTTTAAGTGCGGCATTTATACCGGCTACAAGTCCCTGTGCGGCGGCCTCCTCATAGCCTGAGCTTCCGTTGAACTGTCCTGCACCGTACAGTCCCGGAAATTCACGGAATTCCAGTGTGCTGTCCATCTGTACCGGATCGGCGCAGAAATACTCAATAGCATATGCCGGACGCATTACAATACAGTTTTCAAGTCCCTTTATTGAATGATAGAACTTTATCTGCACGTCCTCAGGCAGAGATGATGACATACCCTGCAAATACATTTCCTCTGTATCCATTCCGCAAGGCTCGATAAAAAGCTGGTGTCTTTTCTTGTCTGAGAACCTTACGATCTTATCTTCAAGGCTCGGACAGTATCTCGGACCGATACCCTCTATTTTTCCGCTGTACATAGGAGAACGGTATATGTTGTCAAGTATTATCTGCTTTGTAGTTTCGTTTGTCCAGCTTATGTAGCACTTTACCTTGTTTTCCGTAGGCTTGTCGGTATCGTATGAGAACGGAACGACAGGTTCATCACCGCACTGTTCTTCAAGACCTTCAAAGTTTATACTTGACTTCAGTACTCTTGCCGGTGTGCCGGTTTTGAATCTGCGTATTGACATACCCAACTTTTCGAGTGAATCCGGAAGAAACTTTGACGGGAACATACCGTCCGGACCGCTTTCGTATGAAACATCGCCTACATATATCTTTCCGCCGAGATATGTACCTGTGGCGAGTATAACGGCTTTTGCTGTGTATTGTGCTTCAAGTCTTGTTGTCAGAAGCCATGTACCGTCAGAATTTCTGTCAAGCTCGGTTATTTCTGCCTGATGAAGCTCAAGATTTTCCTGAAGTTCAAGTGTATGCTTCATTCTTGTGCTGTATGCACGTCTGTCTATCTGTGCCCTTAATGAATGTACGGCAGGACCTTTTCCACGGTTGAGCATTCTCATCTGCAAAAAGCATTCGTCAGCCGCTTTTCCCATCTCACCGCCGAGAGCATCTATTTCCCTTACAAGATGTCCTTTAGCCGTTCCGCCTATTGACGGATTACAAGGACAGTTTCCTACGGCATCCATATTTATAGTAAATACGGCAGTCTTACATCCCAGCCTTGCAGCAGCCAGTCCGGCTTCTATACCTGCATGACCTGCGCCTATTACGGCAACGTCAAATTCACCTGCATTAAATTTCATTTTCCCAACCCCAAAATAATTCATAATTCATAATGCGTAATGCATAATTTCAATTCATATTATAATACAATTAT
>JBGVAQ010000157.1:0-2084 GCA_045224775.1 Acutalibacteraceae bacterium
TCGGACTTTGTTTTTTTAAGTGATGTTGCAAGCGGTATGTAATGGTTATCTATCCGAGTTAAAAGGCTGTTCCAGTAGTTGTGTATATCTCTTGGAAAGCGTGACTTCCACAAATCATATTCTCTTGAAGAATCTTCTTCATTGTCATTTTTGGCATTAAGAAGATTCTTTTTTTGTTGCTGCCAGATATACATATAGCTGTTCAGTATAGCAATTTCACTTTCGTTGAGAGTAAACTTATCTTTATTAAAAAAAACAATGTTGGATAAATCATAGTTTTCGATTTTAAAACCATATTTTTCTTCCATAAAGAAAAATTTTCTTACGACATCAACATTAGTTTGTATCGTTTCAGTATATAATGCCGAAACATCAATATCAAGTGCTTCGGCTATTCTTTCTCTGATTTCCCATTTAGGACATTTTTTATCAGATTCGTATTGACTGACACGTACAATTGCGGTTGAAGGGCTAAATCCCAGTTTTATTCCTAATTCCTTTTGAGACATATTATGTAAATTTCTATATTTTTGTATTCTTGAGCCAAGAGTCATGACTAATTCCTCCTAAAACATACCGTAAAGATATTTTATCATGAAAAAGAAAAAAAATAAATACTTTTTCCTGAACGATTTTAAAAATAATGCTTGACAAATTTATTCATAGTGTGTATTATAAAGGTGTAAACCAATACAGTTTAACAACTTGTTGTAACTATAACTATAATATAATAAGTTGTAATAAATGTTTATTATAGAAAGGAAAATGAAATATGAGTAAAAATGAAAAAGCTCTGTTCGTGAATGTAGAAACCGTTCAGAGCGATCTGGGAGTATCAAGAGCAAAAGCGTATCAGATCATAAAGGAACTTAACATCGAATTGAAGAAGAAGTACCCGATGGCGATTGTTGTGTCAGGCAGAGTGAATCGAATATGGTATGAGGAAGCTTGTTTGCAAAATATAGCAAACTGAAAAACGATGGAGGATAAAAACAATGGCAGTATACAGAGATAAATCCAACGGCTATGACGGCAAGACATGGAGAGTGGCGGTTTATTATACCGACTGGCAGGGCAACAGGAAAAAACATGAGAAGCGAGGATTCAAAACAAAGCATTCAGCTCAGGAATATGAAAAAGAGTTTCTTGCCAAGAAGAAGCATGATGTGAATATGGGCTTCTGTGCTTTTGTTGATCTTTACATGGACGATATAAAGCCGCATATCAAGCTGACTACATACGCCACAAAAGAGAATATTATCGAAAAGCATATCAAGCCTTATTTTGCAAATAAAAGCTTGTCGGGAATTTCTTCAGTTGATGTTTTACAGTGGCAAAATTCTTTGCTTACGCTTCGTGACGATGACGGAAAAGGCTACTCACCTACTTATCTCCGTTCTGTGCAGAATCAGCTCAATGCGATTTTTAATCATGCGGTCAGATATTATAATCTTCCGAAAAGCCCGTGTGCAGCAACCAAGAAAATGGGCAAGAGCAAAGCAAAGGAAATGCAATTCTGGACGAAAGATGAGTATATGTCTTTTGCTGAAGTGATGAAAGAAAAGCCGGTGTCATACTATGCGTTTCAGCTTTTGTATTGGGGAGGTATGCGTTGCGGTGAACTGCTTGCTCTCTCAATGTCGGACTTTGATCTGGAAAAGAAAACTCTGCATATACACAAAAACTATCAAATTGTAAAAGGGCAGGAAATGATTATCACTCCAAAATCAGAAAAGGGAAACAGGGTGATAGAGCTTCCGGACTTCATCTGCGAGGAAATGGAAGATTACTTTGCTTCGCTGTATAAGGCTGATCCGGAAAGTCGTATCTTCCCGTTTACGAAATATTACCTTCATCACGAAATGGACAGGGGAGCAAAAGCAGCAGGAGTGAAAAGGATACGAATTCATGATCTCCGTCATTCAAGCTGTGCGTTGCTTATTCATCTCGGCTATTCTCCGATACAGATTGCCGAAAGGCTTGGACATGAGAGTGTAACGATAACTGAAAGATACGCACATCTCTATCCGTCAGTACAAAGACAGATGGCTGTTAGTCTTGATGATGCGTTCAGAGGAAAAGAG
>JBGVAQ010000158.1:0-4679 GCA_045224775.1 Acutalibacteraceae bacterium
TAAATGTACTTATTCCTATGGATGTAACACTGTCGGGTATGTTAATTGATGTGAGGACATTACAATAGTAAAATGCATGTGACTCTATGGATGTAACTGTGTCAGGTATGGTAACTGATTCAAGGCTTGTACACCAATAGAACGAATGATTTTTAATGATTGTAACGCCTTTTGGTATTACAACAGATTTAAGAGCCGTACAGTAATAGAATGCATAACTTCCTATGCCTGTAACACTTTTTGGGATAGATACCGAAGTAATGTTCTTGCAATTACTGAACGCATAATCTGCGATATACGTTACCTTTTTACCGTTGATAGTATCGGGGATAACGACATCTTTTTCACTGCCGGTAAATTTTTTGATTGTTATACCGCCATCGGAATTTTCCGCATATTCAAAGCTTGAATCAGTTGTAATTTCCGCCGCACTTACGGAAACACTCTCACCGACAAAAGAACCGATTTCCACTGCACCTGTACCGGCAAGCATAAATGCCGCAAGACTGATTGCACAGAGCTTTTTTAACAAACTGCTTTTCATTTTTTGTCCTCCTTGAAAATTATTTTGTTAATGATATTATATCACTAAAAATATTTATTGTCTATAATCGTTAACAGAATTTCAATCTAAATAAAAAATCCTTTCAGGCTGTTGAATTTTTGATAAAGAAATGTTATACTTAACTGACATACAGTACAGCGGAGAAATTAAGGTGGAAATAAATAAGACTGACGTAATTCAAAAAATTATGAATTATGAATTAATTCCACTTTCCACTTTCAACATTCCACATTCAATAAAGGCGGAGGAATTAAAATGGAAATAAATAAGGCTTTTGAGATAATATCAAGCAGGGTAGAGGCAGTACTTCTGCCGAAAAGCTTTCAGAAACACAGTGTACCGGATACAGCTAACGAAAAGACAGTGCTTTATACAGGTTCTGTCGCTTACAGCATAGTTTATTACTACGATAAGAAAAGAATCGTTCTCCGTTCATGTGCTATGGACGGCGATGAACCCGACAACGCATGGAAAACTATCGCTACATGGCTCTTTGACGAGGATGTTGACGGTCAGAGAGAGGCTGTGAATATAGGTGATGATTTTGCCGAAACGATAATAGGTCCCAAACAGGTCGCTGTTCAGAAAAAGAAAAAGGTAAGAGATGAAAACGGTGATATAATAAATGATCCGCTGTTCTTCTCAAACAGAATGATAGCATATTTTCCCGCACTCAAGGACGAGATAGCCTACGAAAAAGCACACTACGCAAGCTTCAGGGGGATAACATTTGCGGATGAAAAAATACTTCCGAAATTCACGGATTATATCAAGACTGCAAACAAAAGGGACATTGAAAAGCTTTCAAAGAGCCTTAATGAGCTTTATGAGGCAGGTGATCTTGATGTCAAGGGCATAATCACATATATCCTCCTTGACTCGATAGACAGCGATGAAAAGTTTGAGGAAATAATCGCCGGATTTACTCCCGAACTCAAAAAGGTCGCCCGTGCATCAAGAAATCTCAGGGGAAAAAATATAAAGCCCGAAAAGCCGAAAAAGCCCAAGAAATATATGACCGACACACTCAACGAGATCAGCAACGGAAGACGCTGACAAAACCCTGAAAACAGGCGAAAAATATCAAAAATTCTCTTGACAAATAACCTGTGATGTGGTATATTTATATTACCTCATCAGAGGTTATTTTTTTATGCCTTTTTATGAGGGAGGCTAAATTATTCCGAAATACCGGGAGGTGCCGTCATGAGAGTAAAAATAACACTAGCCTGCACAGAATGCAAACAGCGCAACTACAACACAATGAAAAACAAGAAGAACGATCCCGACAGGCTCGAGATGAACAAGTACTGCAGATTCTGCAAGAAGCATACTCTGCACAAGGAAACAAAGTAAGAACGGAGGTAAATTATGGCAAAAGAAAAATCGCCTAAGAAAAAGCCGAGCATTTTTCAGCGCATCGGCAACTACTTCCGTGATATCATCAGCGAGATCAAAAAGATCGTCTGGCCTGCACCAAAAGCAACTTTCAGAAATACAGGCATCGTGCTTGTATCAATGCTTATTGTAGGTCTGGTAATTTTCGGACTTGATTCCGGACTGCACTGGCTGTTCGGTCTGGTAATGGATCTTGCCGGAAATTAAGACAATAACATTCGGAGGAGATACTTATGCCGGAGAATGAAGCAAAATGGTACGTAGTCCATACGTATTCCGGTTATGAAAATAAGGTAAAATCCACTCTTGAAACTACTGTTGAAAACAGAGGTATGAAGGATCTTATCCAGGAAGTACGTGTGCCTGTAGAAAAGGTCACGGAAATAAAGGATAATAAGCCTAAAGAGGTGGAAAGAAAGATTTTCCCCGGATATGTCATTGTAAAAATGGTGATGAATGACGATTCATGGTATGTCGTTCGTAATATCCGAGGATGTACCGGTTTTGTCGGCCCCAGCTCCAAGCCCGTTCCGCTCTCCGATGAGGAGGTCGAAAGACTTGGCGTTGAAACAAAGTCTGTCGAGGTCAATTATGAGGTGGGCGATTCCGTCCGCATAACCGACAGTCCTTTCGAGGATTCGATAGGTATAGTCGATAATATCGACCTGCAGAATAACAGCGTCCGTGTGATAATCCACATGTTCGGACGTGAAACCCCCGTAGAGCTTGAACTTAGTCAGGTCGAGCCGCTGGAGTAAAAAACATGCTGATAACGGATGAATGTCCGTTGTTATTGAGGGATTTATCCCTCGTGGGAGGAAGCGAAAATATATAGTATCAATATTCGCTCCGCATTTTACCACGAATTTTGGAGGTGCAATTTAAAATGGCTCAGAAGGTAACAGGCTTTATAAAGCTTCAGATACCTGCCGGAAAGGCAACCCCGGCACCGCCTGTAGGTCCTGCACTTGGACAGCACGGTGTCAACATTATGGCTTTTACAAAGGAATTCAACGAGCGTACAAAGAATGACATAGGTCTTATAATCCCTGTTGTTATCACAGTTTACGCAGACCGTTCATTTACCTTTGTTACCAAGACTCCGCCGGCAGCAGTTCTTATCAAGAAGGCTTGCGGAATCGAATCGGCTTCTGGCGAACCTAACAAGAAAAAGGTTGCTAAGATCACCCGTGAACAGGTACAGAAGATCGCTGAACAGAAAATGCCCGACCTCAATGCAGCAAGCATTGAAGCAGCATGCAGCATGATCGCAGGTACAGCAAGAAGCATGGGTATTGAAGTAGTAGATTGACAGGACCCGAGTGGGAGGAAATAAACTCCGATTTTACCACTGAATAGGGAGGAAAACCAATAATGAAACATGGTAAGAAATATGTCGATGCTGTAAAGCTTATCGATAAAACAAAGGCTTATGATTCCAAGGAAGCAATTGATGTTTGCCTTAAAACAGCAACTGCTAAGTTTGACGAAACAGTAGAGCTTCATGTAAAGCTCGGCGTTGACTCACGTCATGCTGATCAGCAGGTAAGAGGCGCTATCGTTCTTCCTAACGGAACAGGTAAGCAGGTAAGAGTTCTTGCAATATGCAAGGGCGACAACGTTCAGAAGGCTCAGGAAGCAGGAGCTGAATACGTAGGTGCTGAGGAGTTCACTCAGAAGATCCAGAGCGAAGGCTGGATGGATTTCGATGTACTCATCACAACACCCGATATGATGGGACTTGTAGGTCGTCTTGGTAAGATCCTCGGTCCGAGAGGTCTTATGCCTAACCCCAAGGCCGGTACTGTAACACCTGATATAGCAAGAGCTGTTAAAGAGGCTAAAGCAGGTAAGATTGAGTATCGTCTTGACAAAACAAATATCATTCACTGCCCCATCGGCAAGGTTTCCTTCGGTACAGACAAGATCGCAGAGAACTTCGATGCTCTTGTAGCTGCTATCATCAAGGCTAAGCCTGCTGCTGCAAAAGGTCAGTACATCAAGTCATGTGCTGTAACAACAACAATGGGCCCGTCCGTAAGGATCAACCCCTCAAAGATCAGCGGTGCAGTCTGATTTTTTAAAAAGTTATTGACAAATACACTTTTGTGTGTTATACTTCTAATTGCTGTTTACCAAAGACAGCAGGTGCATTATGCATAATGGGTCTCCCGCCTGCCGAGGTAGTGCGTAAATGAATTTTATTTGTGTAATTTTCTGCGCCTTCCTCACATAAACGGGAAGGCGCTTTTTGCGTTAATATTCAAGGGAGGTGAATCGTTTTGCCAAGTCAGAAGGTTTTAGAGCAGAAGCAGCAGGCTGTTGCTGAGCTCGCAGAAAGAATCCGTAATTCTGTTGCCGGTGTTATCGTTGATTACAAGGGTATCACTGTTGAGGACGATACTAAGCTTCGTAAGGAGCTCCGTGAAAGCGGCGTTAAGTACACCGTTATAAAGAATACACTCATCAAGCGTGCAGCAGAACAGGCAGAGCTTAACGGTATTGATGATGTACTTAACGGTACTTCCGCTATCGCAACAAGTGATGAGGACTATGTAGCAGCAGCTCGTATTCTTCAGAACTTTGCAGATAAGCATGAAAACTTTACAGTAAAAACAGGTTATCTTGATAACGAGGTAATAAGCCTTGAAAAGATCAAGAGCCTTGCAAAGCTTCCTTCAAGAGAAGTTTTGCTTGCAAATGTACTTGGTGCTTT